>JBBQZA010000031.1:0-20312 GCA_038208175.1 Burkholderiales bacterium | reverse complement strand
GGCACCCCTGAGCAGCAAGGTATCGGCCTTGATGTTGTCATATATTCTCCAAAGCATCGCCTCCCCCTGTAGCATTGACTCGGCGGTCATGCTTTGATAGGGTAGCGCAAGGGCTGGATCGTAATGCAGTGTCAGTTTGCCAGCGCGGCCTGCCATGGGCTTGACCATAGGTCGTGAGAATGCCAGCCACTGTTCAGGCGTGTGCGGGCCAAAGGTGCTGGAGGTCGCCCACAAGGCGTCGGCCGCTTCTTGCAAGCAAGAGAACTCCCCGGTCTGCCCCAGGTACTGGCCGATGCGCTGCAAGGCCTGCCATTGCATGACGGGCCCGACATCGTTCAAAACCAGCCGCCGCACCGCAAGCGGCAAGGGCAGATCGGGCTGACCGCACAGAATCATGCCAATCACGCCTCCCATGCTGGTACCGAGCCAATCCAGCGTCGCCGCCTTGATATGGTTCAGCAAGACCAGCATATCGGCCACGTATGTCGAAAACTGATAGCCCATGGGGTCTTTCAGCCAGTCGCTTTGGCCACGGCCGACCACGTCCGGGCAGATCACACGAATCGACTGCTGGCTCTGCTTGCACAGGGCCTGCGCCAGCGTGTCGAAGTCCCGTCCCTGGCGCGTCAAGCCATGCACGCACACCACCAGATGCGAACTCTGCGGATCACCCCATTCCCAATAGGCCATTCGGTGTCCGCCGGCGGCGTCGGGACACATGAGGTAATTCAGCGTGGGTTCGGGCATGTTGAAATCACTGTCAGATAATGTTGACATCCTAATTCAATCGCAGCAGCGCTGCCCTCTCACGGAGTAAGAACATGTTAAAAGGCAAAAACGCCCTGATCACCGGGTCCACCAGCGGTATTGGTCTGGGGATCGCCAAGGCTCTGGCCAGACAGGGTGCCAACATTATCCTGAACGGTTTTGGCGATGTCGAAGGCCCTACTGCCGAAGTGAGGGCTTTGGGTGTTCAAGTGGCCTACCACGGTGCCGACATGAGCAAACCAGCGGAAATTGACGACATGATGAAGTTTGCCGCCGAGCGCTTTGGCCGCGTTGATATTCTGGTGAACAACGCCGGCATCCAGCACGTGGCCCGCATCGAGAACTTCCCGGTCGAGCGCTGGGACGCCGTCATCGCCGTCAACCTGAGCAGCGCCTTTCATGCCACCCGGCTGGCGCTGCCGGCCATGCAGACAGCCAACTGGGGCCGTATCATCAACGTCGCCTCGGTCCACGGCCTGGTCGCATCGGCAGAAAAATCAGCCTACGTCACCGCCAAGCACGGCCTCGTCGGCCTGACCAAGGTGACGGCGCTGGAAAACGCCACCACCGGCGTCACCTGCAACGCCATCTGCCCGGGATGGGTGCTGACACCTCTGGTGCAAAAGCAGGTGGATGCCAAAGCGGCGGCGCTCGGTATTTCAAACGACGCTGCGATCAAACTGCTTCTCGGTGAAAAAGAGCCATCGCTGCAATTCACGACGCCGCAAGAACTGGGTGAACTGGCCGTGTTCTTCTGCTCGCCCGCCGCAAATAATGTGCGCGGTGTCGCCTGGAACATGGATGGCGGCTGGACGGCGCAGTAATCGCCATCCGCTGGTGGCGCAACTTTCCATAAGGGATCATTGAACATGTCACAATTTTCATTTGAAACCACCCACAAGATCATCTGCGAGCAAGGCGGTGCCAACCGGCTTGGGGAGATCGCCAGGAATCTGGGCGTGCGCCACCTGTTTCTGGTCACCGATACCGGCCTGATCAAGGCTGGACTGATTGAAGGCGCCCTGTCCTCGCTGGCTGCGGCCAAGGTTCAGGTGACCGTCTTTTCCGACGTTCTGGCCGATCCGCCGGAGCTCAGCGTGCAGGCCGCGGTGGATGCGGCGCGTGCGGCAGGCGTCGATGGTGTGGTCGGTTTCGGTGGTGGCAGCTCGCTCGATACCGCCAAACTGGTCGCGCTGCTGGTGCGTACGCCTCAGACGCTGCCCGAAATCTACGGCATTGGATTGGCGCGCGGTCCGCGCCTGCCGTTGATTCAGGTTCCCACCACGGCGGGCACGGGCTCCGAGGTCACGCCCATTTCCATTCTCACCACGCCCAGCCATGAGAAAAAAGGTGTGATCTCGCCTTTGCTCTATCCGGATATCGCACTGCTCGACAGTCGACTGACCCTTGGCTTGCCAGCGGCAGTGACGGCCATGACCGGCGTCGATGCGATGGTGCATGCGATCGAAGCTTTTAGCACCCGGCTGAAGAAGAATCCACTGTCGGACGCCCTGACGATTAAAGCGCTGCAGTTGCTCTATGCCAACTTGCCAGCGGCAGTCAATGATGCCCAGACCTTGCGTAGCGCTGGCGTTGCTCGGGAAGATCTGCCGATGCTGGCGCGCGACGCCATGAACGTGCAGCGCCTGCTGGTCAACAACCCACGCGACGTCGCCTATGACGACGCGCTGGCGCTGTACCAGGCCGCCTTCTGATTCACGCTCTGATTCATTAACCTGGAGAACCCTCATGATGCAACTCAAAGACCCCTCCTTGCTGCGCCAACAAGCCTATTTGAATGGCCAGTGGTGCGATGCAGACAGCGGCGAGTCCTGTGCCGTCACCAACCCGGCCACCGGCGAAACGCTGGGCACGGTGCCGAAGATGGGCACTGCCGAAACCCGGCGTGCGATCGCCGCAGCCGACACCGCCTGGCCAAGCTGGCGTGCCAAGACCGGCAAGGAACGCAGTGCCGTTTTGCGCAAGTGGAACGACCTGATGCTGGCCAATGCCGACGATCTGGCGCTGATCATGACGTTGGAACAGGGCAAACCATTGGCCGAGGCCAAGGGTGAAATTGGTTACGCCGCGTCCTTCATCGAATGGTTCGCTGAAGAGGCCAAGCGCGTCAATGGCGACACCATGCAGTCGCCCTGGGCCGATCGCCGCATCGTTGTCATCAAACAGCCGATTGGTGTCTGTGCCGCCATCACGCCGTGGAATTTCCCTGCCGCGATGATCACACGCAAGGCCGGACCGGCGCTGGCCGCAGGTTGCCCGATGGTGTTGAAACCAGCGCTGGCCACTCCGTTCTCCGCTCTGGCGCTGGCCGTGCTGGCAGAACGCGCTGGCGTGCCAGCCGGAATTTTCAGTGTGCTGACCGGATCGGCCAGCGCCATCGGCAGCGAGATGACGTCCAACCCGACCGTGCGCAAGCTCACTTTCACCGGCTCGACCGAGGTCGGGCGGGTGCTGATGCAGCAGTGTGCGACGACGATCAAGAAGCTGTCGCTGGAGCTCGGCGGCAACGCCCCTTTCATCGTGTTCGACGATGCCTACCTGGACGCTGCCGTCGAGGGCGCGATTATTTCCAAGTACCGTAATGCTGGTCAGACCTGCGTCTGCGCCAACCGCCTGTATGTGCAGGACGGCGTCTACGATGCGTTTGCGAAAAAGCTGGTCGTTGCAGTTGAAAAGCTCAAGGTTGGCAATGGTGTCGAGCCCGGTGTGACGCAAGGGCCATTGATCGACGCCGCTGCAATTAAAAAAGTGGAGCAGCACATTGCTGACGCCGTCGCCAAAGGTGGACGCCTGCTGACCGGCGGCAAGCGCCATGCGCTGGGTCAAACCTTCTTCGAGCCGACCGTGATCGCCGATACCCATCCCGACATGCTGGTGGCAAAAGAAGAAACATTTGGTCCGCTGGCGCCGCTGTTCCGTTTCAAGACCGACGCCGAAGCCATCGCCTTGGCCAACGACACCGAATTCGGTCTGGCCAGCTACTTCTACTCGCGTGACATCGGCCGCATCTGGCGCGTCGCAGAGGGCCTGGAAAGCGGCATGGTCGGCATCAACACGGGCCTGATTTCGAATGAGATCGCGCCCTTCGGCGGTGTCAAGCAATCGGGACTTGGCCGGGAAGGCTCGAAGTACGGGATGGACGATTATCTTGTGATCAAGTACCTGTGCATGGGCGGTCTGGACAAATAGGTATTAGCGTCCGTTGCCGGTTGGCTATTTCAGTTGCACGGACCCGGACACCGTCACCAGCACCGTGGTTTTGCCCGCTTCTACCGGCACTGGCGCGTCTGCCACACTGGCGCGCGCCTCCATGGCCAGCATGCGGGGCCGGGGTCCGATACCCTGGTCGTTGCTGCTGACGTTGACTTCGCGCAGCGTGTAGCCGGTAAAACCGAAACTTCGGGCAATCTCGGTGGCGCGCGCCTTGAAACGTTCGATGGCCAAACCCTGCGCCTCGCCTTCCACCTTGGCGCGCTGATCGCGACTGAGGCCAAAACCGACGCCACTCACGGTGAGCGTCTGTATGCGACCAGCGGTCGCGCTGATGCGCCCGAAATCCCGCCCTTCCAGAACCAGCTCGGCCGAACCCTGCCAGCCGATCGACTTGCCATCGCGGCCATAGCGTGGCGACAAGTTGAAGTTACCGGTGCGCACATCCAATTGCCCTGGCTGCGCAGCTTTGCGCGCTTCTGCCAGCGCAGCATCGATCGCCACCTTGAGCTCGCTTTGCAAGACAGCGGGGTCAACGCCATCGCGCGTGGTGCTCAGATAAATTGACAACAAGTCCTGCTGAACCTCCTTCGATCCACTGGCGGCAAGCTGCACCACATTCTGCGGCACAGGCGGCGAGAACGGCTGCGCGTAAATTCCGGAAGATCCCGTCAAAATAAGCAAAGCGGCGACCCTATTTACAGCGTAATTCAATCCAGGCTCCTTGCGAAAATACATTCCAGCCAGTGGCTTCAGGGGCGTTCTGATGAACCGGCCCGACCCTCTGGACGCAACTGCTGTCTGAGATCGGAACGTTCCTGCGCCGACAGCTGTCGCTTCGGCGGTACGCCAGGTGAGGTCCGCTCGGTCACCGCGGGCTGCGACTCGCGTCGTGCCTTCAGGGTCTCGCGCAACTCGACACGTCTTTGCTCGGACACCGCCTGGGAAGCTCCGGCCTGTGGATTGCGCGCAGGCTGTGCCCATGCAGCGGTCGAAACCAGCAGCAGCGACACCATGAATTGAATAAGCTTCATGACGACAGGATAACAAGATCAGGCGAACCATTGGCCTGTACAAATGGGCAAGATTTGTAACAGTATGTCAATGCCTGCCAAAATGTGTGCCGTGCACGCCTGCGCGCCTGCAAAATTGCCTCTGTTACAAATTCACAGGGACCGCCATGACTCAAGCTACCACCAGAAACGACAAGGTTTTGATTGTCGATGACGACGCCCGAATTCGCGACCTGCTGCGGCGCTATCTGGCGCAAGAGGGCTTTGACGTTGTACTCGCTGAAGATGGCAAATCACTGACACGCATCCTGTTGCGCGAAGCCGTTGACCTGATCGTGCTGGACCTGATGTTGCCGGGCGAGGATGGTCTGTCCATTTGTCGCAGGCTGCGCTCAGCCGGCGACCGCACCCCCATCATCATGTTGACTGCCAAAGGTGAGGATATAGATCGCATCGTCGGCCTCGAGGTCGGTGCCGACGACTATCTGGGCAAGCCTTTCAACCCGCGTGAACTGCTGGCCCGCATTCATGCTGTTCTGCGCCGGCGTCCGACCCCTGAAGCACCAGGCTCGCCTTCAAGCGATCAGCAAGTGGTTAGCTTTGGTCCGTTTTCTTTTGACATGGGAGCACGAACGCTGCGCCGCGGCGAGGAAGATCTGCCGCTGACCACCGGCGAATTTGCGATGCTGAAAACCCTGGTGCGCCATCCGCGTCAACCCTTGTCGCGCGAAAAGTTGGCTCAGTTGGCGCGGGGCCGCGAGTTCGAACCCTTTGATCGCAGTCTGGACGTGCAGGTATCGCGTTTGCGCAAGTTGATCGAAGTGGATGCGGCGTCGCCGCGCTACATTCAAACAGTCTGGGGCGTGGGCTACGTTTTTGTGCCTGACGGCGCAGGTTGAGTCCGGTGCGATCTCCGCCCCCCGTCAGCAGCAGCAATGTGCCGCTGGAGACCCCCGGCCGGATTCGCAGGCTGGGCTCGCGTTGGCGTCTGAGCCTTTTTTGGCGCACTTTTTTTCTGTTGGCCCTTTTGTTGATCGGCAGCATTCTGGCCTGGCTGCAAACGCTGCGTGCGCTGGAGTTCGAGCCGCGCGCGATCCAGACCGCCCAGCAAATTGCTTCCCTTGTCAATCTGAGCCGTGCGGCCCTGATTCACGCCGATTCGATCGCCCGCGTTTCGCTGATCAAAACCATGACCGAACAGGAAAGCGTGCGCATCGTGCCGCGGGAACCAGGCGACCGTTTTCAACCTTTTGACACCGACACACTGGGTCGGCGCATCACACAGGAACTGAGTGCCCGGCTCGGACCTGGCACCGAACTGGCCAACAGCGTCAATCAGGAAGAAGGTCTGTGGGTTGGCTTCACCATCGACGGCGACAACTACTGGCTGCGCACCAATCGGGAGCGCTTCAATCACACCGCCGGCACGACCTGGATCGTCTGGCTCATCACGGCAGCGGCGCTGTCTTTAACCGGGGCGGCCTTGATTGCGCGCCTGATCAACCGACCCTTGAAACAACTCTCCTTTGCCGCCAGCCGGGTTCGTGAAGGTGATTTCGAAGCCAGTACGCTGGACGAAACCGTGGCCACCAGCGAGATCAGGGCGGTCAATATCGGCTTCAACCGCATGAGCCAGAAACTGGCCAAGATCGAACAGGACCGCGCCATCATGCTGGCCGGCATTTCACACGACCTGCGCACGCCGCTGGCGCGCCTGCGCCTGGAGACCGAGCTCAGCGTGGCTGACCCGGAAGCACGCGACAACATGGCCAGCGACATCGCGCAACTGGACGCCATCATCGACAAGTTCCTCGACTATGCACGGCCCGACAAAGCCAGGCTGGCCCCGGTGTCACTGCGGGAAGTGGTGGGCGCCTGTCTTTACGGGCTGCGTAATCGAAGCGACATGCGGGTCAATGTGGACCTGATCGAAGAGCTTGTGGTGCTGGCCGACCCGGTCGAGCTCGGTCGCGTCATCAACAACTTGTTGGAGAATGCCCTGCGCTACGGAAAGTCGGTCGACAGCGGCGTGGCCGAGATCGATATTGCGGCCGTCCCGCGAGAAAAATGGGTCTTGCTGCGGCTGCGCGACCATGGCAGCGGCGTCCCGGACGAGCAATTGAAAAATCTGACCAAACCCTTCTATCGCGGTGAAGCCGCACGCACTGCCGCCAACGGTGCCGGATTGGGTCTGGCCATCGTCGATCGAACCATTTCGCGCATGGGTGGTACTTTTGCTCTGGGCAACTCTTCGTCCGGCGGTTTGGTGGCCAACATCAGACTGCAGCGCTCCCACCGGGAAGCGCCGTCTATGTAAACCTACGAATTACCCTTGTCACGCTTTGACGCCGAGGGTCGAGGCGGCAAGCCGGTATGCTGGGTCAGGATGCGCCCCTTGACCGGCTTGACAGCGCTGCTGGTGGCAGGCGTCGAGTTCTTGCGCCGCGCGCTGCTGTAGCTGCCGCTATCCAGCGGCTGGTAGGTCGGAACCAGATGCTGCTTGCCATTGCCGATCAGATCAGCACGTCCCATCGTCTTCAACGCCTCGCGCAGCAAGGGCCAGTTGTTGGGGTCGTGGTAGCGCAAAAAAGCCTTGTGCAGGCGACGCCGACGCTCGCCGCGCACGATGTCCACGGTTTCACTGTCACGGCTGATTCTGTGCAGCGGGTTCTTGTTGCTGTGGTACATGGCGGTGGCAGTGGCCATCGGCGACGGATAAAAGGTCTGTACCTGATCGGCGCGAAAGCCGTTCTTTTTCAACCAGAGCGCCAGGTTCATCATGTCCTCGTCGCTGGTGCCGGGGTGCGCGGCAATGAAATACGGAACCAGAAATTGCTTCTTGCCGGCCTCCAGAGAAAATTTGTCGAACAGGGTCTTGAACTTGTCGTAGGAGCCGATACCGGGCTTCATCATCTTGGTCAAAGGCCCCTGCTCGGTGTGCTCGGGCGCAATTTTCAGGTAGCCGCCGACGTGGTGTGTCACCAGTTCCTTGACGTACTCGGGGCTTTGCAGCGCCAGGTCGTAGCGCAGGCCGGAGCCGATCAGGATTTTCTTGATGCCTTTGAGCGCACGGCCGCGCCGGTACATCTGGATCAAGGGCGCATGGTCGGTGCCCAGGTTCTGGCAGATGCCGGGGTAGACACAACTGGGCTTGCGGCAGGCGGACTCGATCTCGGGACTCTTGCAGCCCAGGCGGTACATATTGGCGGTGGGGCCGCCGAGGTCGGAGATGGTGCCGGTAAAGCCTTTCACCTTGTCGCGGATCTCTTCGATCTCGCGCATCACCGAGTCTTCACTGCGGCTTTGGATGATGCGGCCTTCGTGCTCGGTGATGGAGCAGAAGGTGCAGCCACCAAAACAGCCGCGCATGATGTTGATACTGAAGCGGATCATCTCCCAGGCCGGGATCTTGGTGGCGCCATCATGGCGGCCTTGTTCGTCCGCATAGATCGGATGCGGGCTGCGCGCATACGGCAGGTCGAACACCAAGTCCATCTCCGCGGTCGTCAACGGGATCGGCGGCGGCGTGATCCAGACATCGCGCGCCGTGATGCCAGTGCCATGCGCCTGCACCAGGGCACGCGCGTTACCCGGGTTGGTCTCCAGATGCAGCACCCGGTTGGCGTGTGCGTAGAGCACAGCGTCGGACTTGACCTGCTCGTAACTCGGCAAACGAATCACCGAACGATCGCGCGGCGGCACCTTGACGCTGCCCTTGCCATACAAAGCGGGATTCGGCACAAAGTTCAAGGGCCGACTACCGTCATCTTCCTTGCCGTCCTCCCTGGCACAACTGCTGCCCTGCCCGGCCGCCTGTTCGGACGTGGTTTGATAAGGGTTGATGTGCGACTCAACGCGACCGGGTTCATCGACGCCGGTGGAGGCTATCTCGAACCAGCCTTTGCCAGACTCATCATCGGATCGGCGCACAAAGGCAGTGCCGCGCACGTCGGTGATTTTTTCTACCGGCTCGCGTGCAGCAAGGCGGTGCGCGATCTCGACAATGGCGCGCTCGGCATTGCCATACAGCAGCAAATCGCACTTGGCATCGACCACGATCGAGCGACGCACCTTGTCCGACCAATAATCGTAGTGCGCGATGCGGCGCAACGAGCCCTCGATGCCGCCCAGCACAACGGGAACCTCCTTGAAGGCTTCACGGCAACGCTGACTGTACACAATGGCAGCACGGTCCGGCCGCTTGCCGGCCACATCACCCGGCGTGTAGGCATCGTCGCTGCGGATCTTGCGATCGGCGGTGTAGCGGTTGATCATGGAATCCATATTGCCGGCGGTGACTCCCCAGAACAGATTCGGCCTGCCCAGCACCTTGAACGGCTCGGCGCTCTGCCAATCCGGCTGCGCAATGATGCCGACCCGAAAACCCTGCGCCTCCAGCACGCGGCCTATCACCGCCATGCCAAAGCTCGGGTGATCCACATAGGCGTCACCCGTCACCAGCACAATGTCGCAGCTATCCCAGCCCAACAGGTCCATCTCGGCGCGGCTCATCGGCAGGAAGGGGGCCGTGCCAAAGCGTGCCGCCCAGTACTTGCGGTAACTGGTCAACGGCTTGGCGTTGCGCGGGAAAAAGGAAACGTCCAGCAGGGCTGTCATGGCACTCAAACAGTAGGAAGGATGCGAGTGTACGGTTAATACCAAGTTGCTTTCAAAAGACAAGAACTGGGCGGACGGTAGTGGCTTGCCTGGGAGCCTGGGTGGGTGACTCCCAGGCAAGCGGCAGCGCTAAGGGTAATACGCTCACCACAAATGCAGGAGCACTTCGGTGCGGCGCTCAGTGCAGCGAAATAAAGGAGGAGCCGCAGGCGGGGGACATTCGCGGAACTGAGTGCCGCGCCGGAGTGCTCCGGGTTACAGCTGGATTGCTCCGGCGCCCCGACGGGTCGCGTAACATCATCCCTGCGAATGATCGCCTCAAGTTCAAACTGCTTCATCCCGCGCATGCCCATTTTCTTTAGCCGTTTCAATTTCAGCCTGCGGGTCATGGCCCTGTGCTGGGTCGGCATGAGCGCGGCGACTGCGCAACAGGCTGCGCAACAACTTGCTCCCCCGTCTGCAACAGCCAGCAGGACGACCGTCAAAGTTGCCGGTCTCAAACAGGCTGCCGAGATACTGGTCGACCGTTGGGGCGTGCCGCACATCTTTGCGGCAAACCAGGACGACCTATTCTTTGCGCAAGGCTACAACGCGGCACGGGAGAGGTTGTTTCAAATCGACCTCTGGCGTCGCCGTGGTCTGGGTCGCCTGTCGGCTGTGTTCGGACCCTCCTTTGTCGAGCAGGACAAGGCCAGCCTTCTGTTTCTTTATCGCGGCGATATGCACAAGGAGTGGCAGGCCTACGGACCGGACGCGCAACGCATTGCCGAGCGCTTTGTAGTCGGCATCAACGCCTACATCGACCAATTGGGCGCTGACCCCACACAGTTACCGTACGAATTCCGGCACTTTGCTTACCTGCCGGAAAAATGGCAGGCGCAGGACGTGGTGCGTATTCGCAGTCATGGATTGACCCGCAATCTGCATTCCGAAGTGGCCCGGTCTTTTGTCGCCTGCCAGGCCGGCCTGAAAGCGGACGATATGCGCATACGCCTGTCACCCCAGTGGGAAACCCAATTACCCACTGGGCTTGATCCCTGCCTGCCACCAGATCTGCTGCGGGTTTTCCAATTGGCGACGCAAGGTGTCACCCTCCCCAAGACGTCCCTGTTGGGCGTGCTGACCGAAGATGGGGGCCACAGTGCCGCTAGAGCCGCTGCTCAAGCGCCGGCGAGCCCGCCCGAAGGCAGCAACGCCTGGGTCATCTCACCGACTCGAACCACGACCGGCCGACCCATTCTGGCCAGCGATCCGCACCGCGCCTATTCGGCCCCCTCCTTGCGCTATATCGCACATCTGAATGCGCCCGGCCTGGATGTGATTGGCGCCGGAGAACCTTCGTTGCCCGGCATTTCGATTGGACACAACGGCAATATTGCCTTTGGGCTGACCGTTTTCGGTATTGATCAGGAAGATCTTTACGTCTACGAAATCAACCCGGCCAATCCGATGCAATACAAGTACCGAGGCCAGTGGGAAGATTTTGTCGTGCGCCGCGAACAACTGTCCGTCAAAAACGGGGTTCCGGTGAACACCGATCTGGTGTTCAGCCGCCACGGCCCGGTCATTTACACCGAGCACGCCAGGAACCGCGCGTTTGCGGTGCGCACAGCCTGGTTCGAGCCGGGCATGGCGCCTTACTTTGGCAGCGTCAAATACATGTATGCCAGAAACTTCTCAGAGTTCAAGCAAGCAATGCGCAACTGGGGGGCACCGGCAGAGAATCAGGTGTATGCCGACGCGAAGGGCAACATCGGCTGGGTGCCGGGAGGGCTGGCTCCGATCCGGCCGACCTGGGATGGCTTGCTGCCGGTGCCCGGGGATGGCCGCTTTGAGTGGTCCGGGTTTCTCTCGGGCACGCAGTTGCCGAGTTCCTACAACCCTCGACAGGGCTGGTTTGCGAGCGCCAATGAGATGAATCTGCCCAGCGACTACCCCTATAAAAAACATAAACTGGGGTTCGAATGGCCGAGCAATGACCGCCATGCGCGCTTGAGCGAGCAGTTGTCCAGACCGGGAAAACACGCGCTGCAAGATTCCATGCGTTTGCAGAACGACGTGGTCTCCATCCCGGCGCGGCGCGTCATTGCGTTGCTGCAGCCGCTCAGCTCCACCGATCCCCAAACCTTGGCCGCCTTGAAGATGCTCGGAAGATGGAATTTTGCAGAAAGCGCGGAATCGCCCGAAGCTGCCCTGTTCGAGGTCTGGTGGTCACGCTACCTGGGCCGTCTGTTCAAGGAGATGGTGCTGGGCAAGGCAGCCGCAATCATGGGCGAGCCCGATCCCGCTGTCCTGCTCGATGGCCTGGAGCGACCGCAAACGGTCTTCGGCGTCGATGCCGTGGCCAAGCGCAACTGGCTACTGCTGACCAGCCTCAACTTGGCCTGGACCGATACCGAAAAACTGCTGGGCAAGGACCCCGCGAAGTGGCAATGGGGGCAACTTCACCAGAGCCTGATCACCCATCCGTTCGCCAACGCGGTGGACGACAGCACCCGGACAAAATTGAATGTGGGACCGTTTGCCAAGCAGGGCAGTGCCAGCACACCGAATCAGTCAAGCTACGACCCAAGGAACTTTCGTCAGTTGGGCGGTCCGTCGTTCCGCTTGCTGGTGGACGTTGGCAACTGGGACAACAGTCGCGCCATCAATACGCCCGGGCAATCCGGCAATCCCGACAGCCCGCACTACCGCGACCTTGTGCAGATGTGGCTCAAAGGCGAGTATTTCCCCTTGCTCTACTCGCGAGCGGCCGTCGAAGCCGCCACGCTTCAACGCATTGCGCTACAGCCAGGTCCTTGAGACTGTCAAAGCCGCAGGGCGGGCGTCTGGCGGTAGGTGAAGGCGCGCCACAGCCACTCCATCGGCCCATAGCGATAACGTGCCAGCCACCAGCGACTGACGACGACCTGCAGCGCAAACACCAGAATCACAAAAACCACCTGCCAGGTGCGCGCCATGCCCCATTGACCCAAACCGTAGCCAAAGAAAAACAGGGCGCAAATTACCGATTGGGTCAGATAGTTGGTCAGCGCCATGCGTCCCACCGGCGCCAGCACACGAATTTGGTTCCAGAACGAGTTGCTGTGAAGCATCAGCACCACCAAGCCGACATAACCCAGACAGGCTGGCAAGTTGCCCAACATGGCCAGGCCCCTGGCCATTTGAAAACCATCAAAATCGTCGCCCGGTACACGCGACACCGAAATGAGGCTACCCAGCAGGCCCAAGCCGATTCCGATGGGCAGCCCAAAGAGGGCAAGCTTGCGGAACAAAGGCAAGTTTTCCCGGGTATTGACCATCACGCCGGAACGCACGAACCAACTGCCCATCAGAAACATCGCTGACACCACCATCGCAAATCCGGCGTCAGTGGCAACTTTTTGCGGAAATTTCCTGGCATGCAGCTCGACCGCCTCAGAGTAGCTTCCTCTGGACAGCACTTGCACTTCCCGCTGTGTCTCTTCCTGCCGTCTCGCCTCGCGCTTGGCCCGCTCGCCCTTCTTGTCTGCTGCCTTCTTCGCCTCCGCCTTGTCGGAAGATGTAGCCGATGTAACGGTCGCTGACGCTGCTGCCGACTCATGCGGTTTGAAATACTGGACGGCGCCACCGACGGTCATCATGAGGAAGCTTACGATGTAGATGCTGGCGCCCAGACGCAGTTCGCGCAAAGGTTTGGGATCATGGAACCTGGCCGCCAAGGCACCCAGTATCAGCACGACGATAGAGCCCATGGTTGCCGGAATGCGGGGCTCCTTCGGACCGTTTGGCAAGGCCCAGAGAACAATGGCAGCAAGCGCACCCAGGGTACCCAGGGCCAGCATGACGAATGCAAACAGGGGAACATTGCGCCCGCGCAAACTGATCTTGCGCTCGGCACGCAGATAGAGCGACAACAGCCCCAGGAAACCCAGGCTCCCGGCGATTCCGAAAACCGGGTCCCAACCAGACACAATGCCGATGCCCACCAGCACCAGCAAGGCCAACAGCATCGGTCTCCATTGGCCATAAAGAAGCAGCAACAAGGCGCCAGCCCCCACCGCATAGCTGAAAAGTATGTCACCAGACCACAAGAAGATGTAATGTGCGGCACCGAACAGGGCCAGGCCAAGAATACGCCGCAGGTAGGGTGCCATGAAGGCGCGCCCAGTTTGCTCGGCGCGGGTCAGCATCACCGCAAAGCCCATGCCAAATAGCAGTGAAAAGATGGTCCAGAATTTGCCTTGCACAAAATAGGCGATGAACCAGCTGGCCACCCAATCCAGACCGGTCAGGCCCAAGGGCATGCCCTCCATGATCCCGCTGGTCGACCGATTGAAGAACTCGATGTTCATCAGAAAGATGCCGAACAGGGCAAATCCTCGGACCACGTCCAGGGCTTCGATGCGTTCGTGCGGGGCGACCGAAACCCCTACGCCGTTGGCTGATGAGTTCATGGGTTCGTCCTTTGAAGACTTTGTTTACCTAGCCTGCCCGGCGCCTAACGCAGCGACTCCTCCAGATCGATTTCGACCGTCAGGGAATCGGCAATGGCGTCGAGCTGCGCATTTAGTTCAACCAGGTCCTGGGTTGGGGGCACCTGAATTCGCGCAACAGCCTTGAACAGCGGATCACCGCTCATTGGCGCGCTGCTGACAGTGGTGTCCATTTCGCTTACGTTGATGCGCCGTGCTGCCAGTGCACTGGACACTTCACGCACGATGCCCGGGCGGTCATGGCCAACAATGCTCAGCTGAAAACGGCGGAAGTGGCCATGCTCAACTGCGCCGCTGCCGCGGACAACGACCACCGACAAGTCTTGTCCTGACAGCGCAAGCAAGGCGTTGCGCAAGATCGGCAACTGTGCTTCGCTGACCCCCACCTTCACAATGCCGGCAAATTGGCCAGCAAGTTCGCTCATGCGGCTTTCCAGCCAATTGCCACCATGCATGGAGACGGTTTGCGCCAGCTTTTCAACCAGCCCAGGTCGGTCTGCACCAACGAAGGTAAACACTATGGCGAAAGACATGTTCCAACTCCCTTTGGTTAATCGTGCCGCCGGTGAACTGGGAACAGCTCACGCGCCAACGGCACCTTGTCAGTATATTGTTTCGCACCAAAGCATTAACATTCGGTCATGCTCAACTTTTTGCCGTCACCGCTGGTGGGCCTGATTGCTTCGCTGCTGCTGCTGCTCAACATCTTTTTATGGGTGCCCCTGCTGTTGTTCATTGCGTTGCTGAAGCTGATTATTCCGCTGCACCGCATGCGCCTGGTCATCGATCCGATTCTGCTGCGAATCGCGGAAAACTGGATCGCCGGCAACAGTGGCTGGATGCGTCTGACCCAGCGCACCGAATGGGATGTGCAAGGCATTGAAGGCTTGAACTACCACAGCTGGTACCTGGTGAACTGCAACCACCAGTCCTGGGTCGACATCCTGGTGCTGCAGCATCTGTTCAACCGGCGCATTCCACTGCTCAAATTCTTTCTGAAACAACAACTGATCTGGGTGCCGGTGATGGGCTTGGCCTGGTGGGCGCTGGAATTTCCGTTCATGCGCCGACACAGCGAAGAGTTCCTGAAAACACACCCCGAGATGCGCGGCAAGGACCAGGCCACGACGCGCAAGGCTTGCGAAAAATTTGCCCTGATTCCCACCAGCGTGATGAATTTCATGGAAGGTACGCGCTTCACGCCAGCCAAGCACGAGCGACAGAAGTCACCTTACAAACATCTGCTCAAACCCAAAGCCGGCGGCATCGCACTGGCCATCAACGCGATGGGCGACAAGTTCCAGGCGATTCTGGATGTCACCATTGTTTACCCGGATGGCGCACCCAATTTCTGGCAGTTTCTGTGCGGCAAACTCAGGCGCGTCGTCGTTCGGGTACGACCTATTCCGGTCCCGCAACAGTTGGCCCATGGCGACTACGCGCTCGACCCGGTCGTGCGTGAGGCCTACCAGCAATGGGTGCAACAACTGTGGCTGGCCAAGGATGCGCAAATCGATGCGCTCAGCAATACCGCGTAATTCATGCAGGACCTGAAGTGAGGTTTGAAACCAGCGTCGAGAATTATTTCCCTACACCGGCTGTGCCACCAAGCGCACACCCAACGCGCCGCAAACACGGCTAATGGTGTCAAAGCGGGGATGAGCGCCGGGACGCAACGCTTTGTAGAGAGCTTCACGCCCAATACCTGCATCCTGCGCAATTTGAGCCATCCCGCGAGCGCGAGCTATATTGCCCAAGGCCGCGGCCAGAACGCTGGCGTCGCCCTCCTCCAACATGTCGCTCAAATAGGCAGCAACAGCTTCGTTATCGACGAGGTATTTGGCCGAGTCAAATACTGTGGTTTTCAAGGCCATGCTTTACTCCTTCGCTTGTGCGGCCAATGCAATGGCACGCTGAATGTCTTTTTGCTGGTTAGCTTTGTCGCCGCCACCCAGGGCGACAACGATCACTTTGTCAAGCTGAGCCACATAAACGCGATAACCTGCGCCGAAGTGCTCCCGCAACTCAATAACACCAGCGCCTACCACTTTGCAGTCGCCCCACAGACCCAGCGCCAGCTTGTCCAGCCGGGATGCAATGCGAACCGCTGTGCGCTTGTCCAACCCGGCAAGCCAAACGTCAAAATCCTCCGTGGTTTCAATCTGGTACACGGTACGATTGTATTCGTTCGGCTACTTTCATGCAACCGAATTGAGGTGCTCGTTCCGGAATAGGTTCGTGCTCGGCTTGGAAAAGAGTTCTGGGAATCAAAGGGTCACCGATTTCTCCAAAGTGAGACGATTTATACAAAGCAATCGCTTTGCGAAAAGAATATACTGCATTCTGCCGTTTCGCAGCAGCAATTCTTCCCGAGATTCTCAACTGGAGCCCCCATGACCGAAGCATTTGTTTATGACGCCATCCGCACGCCGCGCGGCAAAGGAAAAATAGACGGCAGCCTGTATGAAGTCAAGCCCATCACCCTGCTGGCCGGGGTGCTGGCCGAACTACAGCGCCGCAACGATTTCGATACAGCCCAAGTGGACGATATCGTGATGGGCGTCGTCTCACCCGTGGGTGAACAGGGCTCGGTGTTGCCGAAGGTGGCGGCTCTGAGGGCCGGCTGGGACTTCACTTGCGCCGGGGTGCAGATCAACCGCTTTTGCGCCTCGGGTCTGGAAGCAGTGAACATGGCGGCGCAAAAGGTGCGCTCCGGCTGGGAAGACCTGGTGGTGGCTGGCGGCGTCGAGAGCATGAGCCGGGTGCCGATCGGCTCCGATGGCGGTGCCTGGGCGATGGACCCCGAGACCAACTCGCAGACCGCCTTTGTGCCGCAGGGCATCGGCGCCGACTTGATAGCCACGCTGGAAGGTTTTTCGCGCCAGGACGTCGACGCCTTTGCGCTGGAAAGCCAGGTCCGCGCCAGCAAGGCACGCGACAGCGGCTATTTTTCACGCGCCATTGTGCCGGTGAAAGACTTTTTGGGTCAGGTGATTTTGGCTGAGGACGAGTTCATCAAGCCGCAAACCACACTGGAGGGCTTGAGCCAATTGAAACCGGCTTTTGAACAAATGGGTGGCATGGGCTTTGATCAGGTCGCACTGACCCGCTACCCGCAGGTGGAGCGCATCCATCACGTGCACCACGCCGGCAATTCGTCCGGTATCGTCGATGGCGCTGCGGCACTGCTGATCGGCTCCGAAGCCGCCGGCAAGAGCCACGGCTTCACACCGCGTGCACGCATCGTCGCCGCAGCGCTGAGCGGCGCCGACCCGACCATCATGCTGACCGGCCCGATGCCGGCGGCGCGCAAGGCACTGGCCAAAGCCGGCCTGACGATTGACCAGATCGACCTGTTTGAAGTCAACGAGGCTTTTGCTGCGGTGGTGATGCGCTTCATGAAAGAAATGAAGGTGCCGCATGACAAGGTCAACGTCAACGGCGGCGCCATCGCCATGGGGCATCCGCTGGGCGCCACCGGCGCCATGATCCTGGGCACGCTGATTGACGAGTTGCAGCGGCGAGGGCTGCGCTACGGCATGGCCACGCTGTGCGTCGGCGGCGGCATGGGGATAGCGACCATCGTAGAGAGAATTTAAGCCAATTCAGGCTATAGCCCCCGTATTCACTCCACTAGTAGCTCCTAATTCAATAGCACATATTCCCATGAAAACGATCCAGTACCAACTCGACGACGGCATTGCCTCCGTCACCTTTGACGAACCCGGCTCACCGGTCAACACCATGTGCCTGCAATGGCAGCAGGACATGTCGGAGCTGGTCGCGCAGGTCCTGAAGGACAAGGATGCCATCAAAGGCATCATCCTGGCCTCTGCCAAATCGACCTTCTTTGCCGGTGCCGACCTCAAGGGCGCCATGCGCCTCCAGCCCTCGGACGCAAGTGCCATCTTCACCGAAATCGAACTCATCAAGAAGAACTTTCGCACCCTTGAAACGCTGGGCAAGCCGGTGGTCAGCTGCATCAACGGCACGGCGCTCGGCGGCGGTTGGGAAGTGGCCTTGATTGGCCATTACCGGATTGCCATCGATGATCGCAAAATCCAGTTCGGCATGCCGGAGGTGACCCTCGGTCTGCTGCCGGGAGCCAGTGGCGTGACCAAGATGACGCGGCACCTCGGACTGATGGGCGCGCAACCCTATCTGGTGGAAGGCAAGCTTTTTTCTCCGGCTGACGCCAAAGGCCTGGGTCTGGTGCATGAACTGGTGGCGCCGTCCGACAACGCTAGCGCCGAGATGTGCGCCAAGGCGCTGGCCTGGATTGCCACCAACCCTACTGCCGAACACCCTTGGGAAGCCAAGGGCTACAAGGTGCCAGGTGGATTGCCATCAAGCCCGAGCGTTGCCATGATGCTGGCGGTGGCGCCGGCCATGATCAAGAAGCAGACACGTGGCCTTTACCCAGCGCCAGAGGCCATCATGGCCTGCATGGTCGAGGGCTTGCAGGTGGACATGGAGACCGCGCTACGCATCGAGAGTCGCTATCTGGCCAAGCTCATGACCGGCCGCAACGCCCGCGCCATGATCAACACCTTTTTCTTCAATCTGAATGCGATCAAGAGTGGTCAATCGCGCCCCGCCGGTGTGGCACGCTTCAAACCGGCCAAGGTCGGTCTGCTCGGCGCCGGCGCAATGGGTGCCGGCATTGCTTTCGTGCAGGCCAGCAAGGGCATCGCCACCGTGCTCAAGGACATCAGTATGGAGAAGGGGTCGGCCGGCAAGGCTTACAGCGCCAAGCTGACGCAGGCGCGCGTCGACAAGGGCCGCATGAGCGCTGACCAGCAAGAGAAGCTGCTGTCAAGCATTCAGGCCACTGATCAAGTTAGCGATCTGGCGGGCTGCGACCTGATCATCGAGGCGGTGTTTGAGAACCGCGAACTCAAAGCCAAAGTCACGAAAGAATCTGAGCCCATGCTGGCGCCCGGCGGCTTCTTTGCGTCGAACACCTCGACGCTGCCGATCAGCGGGCTGGCCACGGCCAGCCGCGCACCCGAGAAATTCATCGGCATCCATTTCTTCAGCCCGGTCGACAAGATGAAGCTGGTGGAAATCATTCGCGGCAAACAGACCGATGACGAAACCGTGGCGCGCGCCTTCGACTACGTGCAGGCGATCGGCAAGATGCCGATCGTCGTCAACGATTCACGCGGCTTCTTTACCAGCCGTGTCTTTGGCACTTTTGTTATGGAAGGCGTGGCGATGCTGGGCGAAGGCATACCGGCACCCGCCATCGAGAACGCCGGCCTGCAATGCGGTATGCCGGTCGGCCCGCTCGCCGTGCTGGATGAGACCACGCTAAGTCTGAGCCTGCATGTCATGGAGCAGACGCGCGCCGATTTTGAGGCCGAAGGCAAGAGCTATGCGGCGGGCCCCGGCGAGGCGCTGGTCGCCAGAATGGTGAAAGAATTCAAGCGGCCCGGTCGTGCCGGTGGCGCCGGCTTCTACGAGTACCCGACTGAGAAAGGCGCCAAGAAATACCTCTGGCCGCAACTCAAGCCTTTGTTTGAAAAAGCCGACGCCCCATGGAACATCGACGATCTGAAAGACCGTCTGCTCTACCGTCAGGCGGTGGAGACCGCACGCTGTCTGAGCGAGAACGTGCTGACCAGTGTGCACGAGGCCAACATCGGATCCATCTTCGGTATTGGCTTCCCCCCCTGGACCGGTGGCGCGATGCAGTTCATCTACGGCATGGGCGCGGATGCGTTTGTGCAGCGCGCTAACGAACTGGCGCAGCGCTTTGGCGCCGGCTTTGCTCTGACGGATGAAGTCAAAGCCGCTATCCGGCGCTATCAGCCGGTCTACTGAGATCTTGAAGCACTCGCTGCGACTGCGCCCGCCCGAGGCCGGCGACATGGGCTGGGTGGTGCAGCAGCATGGCGCTCTCTATGCGCGCGAATACGGCTGGAATGCGGAGTTCGAAGCCCTGGTGGCGAAGATCGTCGCCAACTACTTGCGCCAACACAAACCGGAATGGGAACGTTGCTGGATCGCCGAACTCAAGGGCAAAAAAGTCGGCTCCGTTTTTGTCGTGCGCAAATCGAAAACCGTGGCCCAGGTGCGCATGTTGATCGTAACGCCGCAGGCGCGCGGCCTGGGCCTGGGCGCGCGCCTGACCGATGAGTGCATTGCCTTCGCGCGCAGCAAGGGCTACAAGAAGATGGTGCTGTGGACCAACAGTTGCCTCGAC
>JBBQZA010000030.1:0-20560 GCA_038208175.1 Burkholderiales bacterium | reverse complement strand
AATTCATCGCCCGAAGCAATGTCATCATTATCATTCTGGGCACCAATCCACGGGAAGACTCTTTTACCGAGAGCCAGCAAGTACTGATGCAGAAGCTGAAGAATATGGCGCCCTATGCCAAATACTACTGGGTTGATATTGCCGCAACCATTGCGCCCTCGGTTTCCATCTGGAGTGCTCGCAACAAAATCATCTATGACAACGCTGCGAAATTGGGCTACAGCGTCATCAGCCGCTACAAGGCGATCTTTGGTCCGGATGCCGACCCCTTGAATATCACGCCAGGCAGAAACTTTCCAGGCATGATCGACGAGCCAGGTTATGACGGTCCGGGCAATATTCACGGCGCCACCCGGGAACTGTCGCAGGCGATACTGGATACGATGTCGGGGCCGGCTGCGGCTTGTAGTGCACCAAGGTAGCTTTCAATCCTTGTCGCTACCTATCAGTAGCTGCTTGAAAGCGCCAATAAGAAACAGCGTATTTGTTGCCAGGTAGCGCTTCCAGAGGCGGCGCGGCTCGCTGGCCAGGCGGTGCAGCCATTCGAGACCGTTTGCGCGCATCCAGGCAGGTGCACGTGACACAACGCCCGCGTGGAAGTCAAACGCTGCTCCGACTCCCAGCATCACAGCATTGACTCGTCCACGGTGCGCCTGCATCCAGTGCTCCTGCTTGGGGCAGCCCAGGCCCACAAACACCAAACCAGCGCCGCTGGAATTGATGCGCTCTACCGCCTCGGCATCTTCTTGCTCCGTCATGGGTCGAAATGGCGGAGCCTCGTACCCTGCCACCACCAATGCGGGGAATGACGCAGTAACTCTTGCAGCCAGCAGCAACAGCGTTTCTTGCGAGCTACCAAAAAAATAGACTGGCAATGCTTCAGTCTCGCAGCGTCCAAGCAGAGCCCAAGTCAGGTCCGGCCCACTTACCCGCTGCTGACCCGTAACGCCCAACTTGCGCAGCATCCAAGCGACGGGCGCGCCATCGGGTGTGGCCATATCTGCTGCGGCCACCACCGCGCCAAAGTCACGCTCGCGTGATGCTGTTACCAGTACATGAACATTGGCCAGCACCACATAGCGGCTCTGCCGGGCGTGGCCCCAAGCCATGACACGGTCCTGTGCCAAATCGAAGCTGACCGCATCGATGGGCACACCGAGTAATTGCCTTGTTCGTCTGCCGATCTGCGTGGGCACAGGTGCGCCTTTTGGAGTAATCGTCATGCAGGTAAGGTGCTCTTTGCTTGGTCCTTGTTGGAAGATATCATTTTCATGCATTTTGGGATCATTTGATTGCCCCTGATAATCTCGCTCAGACAACTACCTTCCACACCTATGCACAGCCGCCTTACTGTTTCCCATACCGCGCTTCTGAAACAGGTATGGGCTTGTTTTGTGGCGCTGCTTGTGGCGCTAACGCTGGCTGGTTGCGGCGGCGGCGGTGGGCCGTCCCTGAGCGCTACCAAAGATATTACGGCGCTCTCATTCTCAACCGCAACCAATAAAGGCCTGATTGCCGATGCCGTGGGGTCGGTGGCCGGCAACCAGATCACCATCACTGTGCCCTATGGCGTAAGCCGCGCTGCACTCATTGCTACCTTCAAAAGCACCGGGGTGGCGGTAAAAATCGGTGGTGTCACGCAAGTCAGCGGTTCCACGGTGAACGACTTTAGCAACCCGCTTACTTACACAGTTGTCGCGGAGGATGGCAGCAGCAAAGCCTATACCGTCGCGGTAGGCAATGCCCTCAACCCCGCAGACGATATCAACTCGTTTTCAATACAGGGCGTCAACGCCACGATGGAGGGCACCGCCATTGCAGTCAGACTCCCCTTCGGCGTCAGCCGTGCCGCGCTGATTGCAACATTTGCCATAACGGGGGCTTCTATCAAGGTCGGCGGCGTGCCGCAAGTGAGTGGGGTCACGGTCAATGACTTTAGCAACCCCGTGACCTACATCGTTACAGCGGAAGACGGCACCAGCAAGAGCTACACCGTCACCGTCAGCAACGCGCTAAATCCGGCAGACGATATCAACGCCTTCTCGATTCAGGGCTCGGACGCCTCTATGGTGGGTGCCGCCATCACGGTCACGTTGCCTTACGGGGTAAGCCGCAATGCCTTGGTGGCTACATTCAGCATCACCGGTGCGTCGGTAAGAGTTGGCAATGTCCTGCAATTGAGTGGCGTCACGGTCAATGACTTTAGCAACCCGGTTACTTACACCGTTACGGCGCAAGACGGCACGAGCAAGAGCTACACCGTCACCATCGCCAACGCATTGAATCCTGCCAAAGCCATCACTGCATTTTCGATTGGCGGTGTAAGCGGCACTGTTTCGGGGTTGAATATTTCCGTCGCCTTGCCGATTGGTAGCAACCGCAGTTCGCTGGTCGCAAACTTTTCAACGACGGGTGCCTCGGTCAAAGTCGGCGGCACGCCTCAGAACACGGGCGTAACGCCCAACAACTTCAGCAGCCCGGTCAACTACACAGTTACTGCCGAAGATGGCACATCGGCGGTGTACACAGTGACCATTGCGAACTCTATCGTCGAAGAAGTCTTTGTCAGCCCCAGCGGGGACGATGCCAATCTCGGTACCCTGGCCGCACCGTTCAAGACTCTGGAGCAGGCGCGCAGCGTGGTGCGTGCGCAAATTGCAGCGGGCTTGCCGGCCAAGGGCATTACGGTCTGGCTGCGCGGTGGTATTTACGAGCGTACCGCCACTTTGGAGCTCACAGCGCTTGACTCTGGCAGTGCCACCAGCCCAGTGACCTGGCGCGCCTATGGGGGCGAGACCGTGCGCATTATCGGTGCCAAGCCACTTAGCCCCGCCAGGTTTACGCCAGTGACCAGCAGCTCAGCCGTGTGGAGCCGACTCGATGCCTCGGCCAAGGGCCAGGTGCTGCAGGTGGACCTGCGCGCCCACGGCATTAGCGACTTTGGCACCTTGCTGCCGCGCGGCTACGGCAAAACCCAAAACGCTGCATTAGAGCTGTTCATCAACGGCAAAGCGCAACCGCTGGGCCGCTGGCCCGATGTGGACCAGAACACCGCCCCCTACAACCACGGTTTTGCGTCCATTGCGGCAGTGCCATCCGATACCAGCTTCACCATTGACACCAGCCGCCTGAGCCGCTGGGCCACCGCCCCCGACGCCTGGGCACACGGCTATTTTGGAGCCTACTGGGCGGATGACCATATCGCCATTGCCTCCATTAACGCTGGCAAGCAGCAAATCACCCTGGCTTCAAAACCATCTTTCGGCACCATGGCCAATCAACCCTGGTACGCCTACAACCTGCTTGAAGAAATTACCCAGCCGGGCGAGTGGTATCTGGACCGCAGTTCTGGCCTGTTGTACCTGTGGCCCACGGCGCAGTTCAGCGCGGCCGAGGTGTACGCATCGATGCTGTCCGGCCCGTTGTTTAACCTCAACGGTGCCAGTTACATCACCCTGCAGGGGCTTCGGCTGGAATCCACCCGCGCTGGCCTGGTAACCGTTACCAATGGCAGTGGCAATACCTTGCTGCAACTGGTACTGAGGAATGCGGGCACCAGTGCAGTCACCATCAGCGGTGGCAGCAAGCATCGCGTGGCGCAAAGCCACATTGCTGATTCGGGTGAAGACGGCATTATCGTCAGCGGTGGTGACCGGGCCACGCTGGTGGCCAGCGCGCACGTTGTGGAAGATTGCGAGATTGAAGGCTTTGCCCGCTTTGCGCGCACCTACCACCCTGCAATTAATCTGAGCGGCGTGGGGCAGGTCGTGCAGCACAACCTGATGCACGACTCATCCCACTCTGCCATTATGTTCACGGGTAATGAGCACCGTATTGAGCTCAATGAAATTCGCAATGTGCTTACCGCCACCAGCGATGCAGGCGCCATCTACACCGGGCGCGACTGGGGTGCCCGGGGCAACGTCATCAAAAACAACTTTGTGCACCACATCAGCTCGATATTTACCGAAGGCTATGGTGTACATGGCATTTACCTGGACGATGCCGTCAGCGGCATCCAGGTAGAGGGCAATGTGGTCTATGCAGTGAGCGGCAATGCGATTCAGCATGGTGGTGGGCGCGACGACATCATCATCAACAATGTGCTGGCACGCAATGGTGTAGCGTTGGCGACCGACACACGTGCTTATGACGGGTGGAAGTCTGGCAGCGTATTTTGGTTGAGCGGATCGCTACTAGCCGCCCTAAAGTCGCTCAATTATCAGGCCGAGCCTTGGGCCAGTCGCTACCCTGCCGCCGCCGCCATCCCCAATGACTGGGCGGTAGTCACCGCTAACAATGGCAATCCCTGGCTCTACCCCCAAGGCACTGTTTTCTCCAGAAACATTGGCTTTGCCAACACTGTCTGGATCAATGATCTAACCCCCACGCAGTGGTTTCAGGAGGCAAAGAACAACATCCAAAACGAAGATCCCCTGTTTGTGAATGAGGCTGTGCTGGACCTGACGCTCAAGTCCAACTCTCCTGCGCTGGCTCTGCCGGGTTTCGTTCCCATACCGTTCAAGAGCATTGGTCTGAGGGCAATGGCCATGCCGCCGGCTTTGCAGTAGGGTTGGATAGCCAGACAAACTCAACAACCGCCACACCTTGAAGCTCGCCGTCTGATGTCGACCCTGCACGCACCTCTGACCGAGGCGTCTCTCTGCAGCATTCTGACTGCTATTGGTATCGGCTTGGCTTTTGCCTTTAACGCATACGGCGACACCGGCACCGCGGAGAGTGCGCCGATCAGATACAGCGCGCCGCTGGTCATCACGACAGGGGGCAGTTACAAGGGCAATTGGGAAAGCACCGATCCCAATGTACCCGCGATCATTGTCAGTACCACGGCTGCTGTAGTGATTGAAGACTGCCATTTGCGTGGCAAGGCACACATGATCAGAGCCCTTTTGTCAGGCACCAATGTCACCGTCAGGAATTGCATCGCGCAGGGCTTGAATCCGAATGTGGTGGATGGTGAAACCGGCCGTTTTGTCAGTGCTTACATGCCTGCAAAACTGGTTGTTGAACAAAACACCCTGCTGGGTACCGCCGGCATTTACGTCGATGGCGCCGGAAGATCGAGCGATGGCATCACGATTCGCTATAACAAGGTGCTCAACATCGAAGGGCGACTCAGCGACGGCGTTGGCGGCTATTCAACCAGAAAATTCTTGCCGGTTCAATTCACCCAACTCAACAATGTCAGAGCGACCAGTGGCATCGAGATCGCCTGGAACGAAGTGATCAATGAGCCCCGCAAGAGCCGGGTCGAAGACAACATCAATGTGTACCGGAGCAGCGGCACCGTCAGCAGCCCCATCCTCATCCACGACAACTACATTCAAGGCGCTTATCCCAATGAGCCGTTGACCGACAAATTCAGTGGCGGCGGCATCATTACCGATGGCGATGTAACCACGCTTGCAGAAGCCACAGGCTATGTGCGCATTTACAACAACCAGGTGGTCAACACCAGCAACTATGGCATAGCGATAGCGAGCGGTCATCACGTGCTCGTGTGGAACAACCGCTTAATTGCCACGGGCTTGCTGCCCGACGGCAAAAATATTGCGTCGGCCAATGTAGGTTTGTACGTCTCGATCAATCCGAAATCACCGGCTGAAATCTTTGTCGGCAATTCTGTCGCCACAAATACGGTAGGCTGGCTCAATGCCAAGGGAGCATCAAACCCATGGTGGTTCCCATCCTGCCAAGCTGGGATGTGTGCGGCAAACATTACGGTCATCCCCACGCAAGGGTGGGAAAAGGCCGAGCTCATCGCCTGGCAGACCAAGCTAAGAACGACCAGTACCAGTGTCGGATCAAACCTGATTAACTGACATCAATTCATGCATCGGCATTGACCCTATTTCTTCTGCCGCGAGCAAGGATGGTGATTCAAGGCTTACAGCGAGACATGGACAAAGCATCCGCATAGATCTGCGTCAACATCTTGTAGTTAATCTCGGGCGTTAGGGACTTTTCGTAAGTCTGACGTGCTGCCAGGCCCATTTGGGCACAACGTGCGGGATTAGCCGCCAACAAGCCCATGAGCCTTGCCATCGCGTCAGAATTTCCAGCCTCGAACAAGGCACCGTTGTTGCCTTCTTCCACCAAATGCGCCATCGAACCCAGGCGACTCGCCAGCACTGGCAGTCCGCAACCAAAGGCCTCGGCCAATGTGCGCGGGAAGTTCTCGTAACAAATGCTGGGTAGCACCAGCATTTGCGCTTGCCGCATCAGCTCCATCACCCGATCGCCGGGCACGGCACCTATCAGCGTGACGCCCGGCAAGTCGGCCAACAGATCGGCCTCTGGCCCGGCGCCCACCACGGTCAACGCCACTCGCCCTTGCAGCCTGCGCATTGCGTCGGCAAGCACACCGATGCCTTTCTCTTGCGACAGACGGCCCACGTATAGAGCGCCTTGGCGCGCAATGTTCAGGGGCGCCGGCCCCGCATCTACGAAATTTGGCTTCACGACAATGCGATCAGCGGGCAGTCCACCCTGGATGAATTTTTGACGGCAGAACTCGTTCAATGCGATGTAGCGTGTGACCTTGTTGCTCCAGGTTCCCAAGACACGATGGGTCGTGAGCATTGCGGCCAGAACTCCGGTCTGAAGTCTTGAATCGCGATAGCAGCCGTGCATTACACCACGCCAGGGAACGTGTCCTACACAATCCTCGCAAGGTACGCCGTTGCGCAGCATCAGTGCTTGCGGACAGATCAGGCGAAAGTTGTGCAGGGTTTGTACCACCGGCACACCGGCGCGCGACGCTGCCCAGTAGACCGATGGCGATACCAGTGGGAAGGTGTTGTGGCAGTGGACAACGTCAATGCTCTCGGCGGCTATCAGCGCCGCCACCTCGCACGCGCTGTCGCGCGACCAGAAGGTCTGTAGCGCTGCCTGGACACGTGGCATCTCGTTTAGTTCATCGTTCGCACGCCGGTACTCAAACACCTTGTGCCCATGAGCGCGCAGCAACTCGATCTCAGCATCGACCACCGAGTCCTCTCCACCGCGATCCTGGTAAGTGTTGTGGACGATTAGCGTGTTGATCAATGTTTGTCTCGTCGTAAATTGAACTGGTTCTTCATTCAGCGGGCGCGTTTGAGCCGCACTACGCCCACTGCACCTGCCAGTGCCAGCGAAACCTCGTACATCATCTTAGCCGCCAGAACGGTCCAGGCCAGCGGCTGCCAATGAGTCAGCACCAGTAGGGTCATCAAGCTCAGCACGATGCCCACGCCCGTGCCGAATAGCAGTGGCTTGCCTTCGCCAGCCACCGTCAGGTACCAGCGTACCGGTGCGTTGAACGAGATCAGTCCCGACAATGCAAGCACCAGGCCTAACAGCCAGAAAGCGCTGCGATATTCAACCGCGATCAGGGTCTGAAACAGCGTTGCTAGCCACGGTGACAACCACACCCCCAGACAGATCAGCGTCAGCGGCGTGAAGATCAGCAGCGCCGGCCGTCCCAGGCGTTGCGGCAGTGTCGGATTCTGCGCGTCGCCCGTCTGCAACCGGAATTCACGCATATAGATCGGGTCCAGCACCTGGGCCATGAAGAATACCGGGAACAGAAACAACTCGTAGGCGCGCAAGGTGGCGTATTGCGCGGGGTCGATCAACATCGGGGCCAACAGCGATGCACTTTGGCTGAACATTACGTTGGCGAGACCCGAGCCGACCGAGAGCCAGTCTGCGTGCGTGATCGCCTGCAGCGGGCTGAGGCTGCGCTGCAGCCGCTGCCACCAGCCCAGACCCTCAGATGACGGTGCCTTGTTGATTGAACCCCGTGTCAGCACTGGGACCACCCCGAGCAGATGGGCCAGCACAAAAATCCACAAAAATTGGCTGAAGTCGAATTGCCAACCGCCCCACATTGTGGCCACCGCGCCGACGATGACAAGCACCGAACGCAGCCCATCGGCCAACGTGGCAACTCCGAACTGACCGTCCAGCAGCAACTGGCGCCGTCGGGCGAAGAAAAACAGATACGAGAAAGCCGCCACTCCGACCAACAGCACCTCTTGCAACGCCGCCGGACCAAAAGCCCAGCCGCGGTAGCCAACCCAGAACAGTGCAAATATGAGGCCCAGCGTCAAGGTTAGGAACAGTGTGAAGCCTTCGAGCCGCCGCATCGCTTCGGGCCCTTCAGCGCGCAACCAGGCCGCGCTCAGCACATAGATATTGAGAGAGCTGATAAGGGTGACGAGCAGAAAGAAGGCTGCCGCCAAGGCAAAGGCATAACTGGGAGCAAGTCGCGCCATTCCAGCCATCAGCAAGAAGCTGGTGCCGCTATGCAATGTCTGGGTCAGCAGCGACGTGCGCCGCAATAGCCAGAAAAGTTTTGGACCACTTTGTTCAACCCCTTTCGGGAATCCTGAGGTATGCACCTGAATATTGCACGCTGCACCCGGTTCATGACTTGCATCGCTCAACAGGAAGTCAAGCAGGTCTTGGGCAACTACGCGTTGGTCAAAGTCGGTTTGGAATCGAGCCTGGGCTTCTCGTCCCAACTTTTCAAAATGATCTTTCGACTTCAAGGCATTGCTGAGTATCTGGGCAGCTGCCAGTGCATTATCAAGAGGCAAGAAGTGGCCTTCTTGCCCGTCGGTGAATAGTTCTGGAATCCCACCGACTGGGCAGGCAAATATTGGCAGACCGGCAGCCATTGCCTCAATGATGGAAATAGGCAAGTTCTCGATCTGAGAAGCATGAATGTAGCCATCAAATTGCGGAAGCATATCAGCTGCACCGCTAACCTTGCCCATGAAGTTCACACAGGTATCCAATTCCAGCGCGTGAGCCCGTTGCTCAAGCAATTGACGATCAGGCCCATCACCGATCAGTGTCAAAGTGAGGCCGGGGATTTCGCGCCGCGCAATCGCCATAATGTCCAACAGATAGCCCTGATTCTTGCGGGGTTCCAATGTGCCTACCGACACCAGAGTGATCTTCCCCTCGGCCCTATAGGGTTGAGTGCTGGGTGACTGCGGAGCGCGAACGAAATTTGGAATCACTCGACATCGAGCTTTGTCAATGGCCGGAATGCGTTGCAGGACCAAATCTCGCATGAAAGCAGATACGAACACTATTGCGTCCAACTTCGGCAGAACTGCAATCTCTTGATTGCGGATGGTGCGCCAAGCCCGGTCGCCAGACTGTAGATACCCTTGTCCCACCCATTCGTCGGCTTGTGAGATGTTGAAGTGCGCAACCATGGTCACCCGATGTGAGGCCGCACGCCGGGCGCGCAGGCAAGCGTCTGCGGACACCGGGCACTGCGCATACAGCACGGCTGGAGTTTGACTTCCTAGCAACTTCCTCAAACGAAACATCAGGGCGAGCAAGCGCACATAACGGTACCAACGCACGCTGGTCGGGCGGTGGCACAACTGAATGACATAGCGGAGCGCATATAGTGGGTACCAGATCCACATGCCGCGGTCGTATGGCGTCACCCGCTCGACCGGAACGCCATGCGCCACAAGAAAATTGTAGAAGCTGTTCACATGGGCTTGTACGCCAGTGTCGCCGCTGGTCCGCATCAAAGAAACGATGAAGATTCGTTCGCTCATGCTAGTTTTTCCCTGGGTTTGGCGGGAGTGTCGTGGCAGGCACGAGATTTGTTCGTGAAATATAGACGTGCAGGCCAATCACGGTGCCATAAATAAAATAGCTCGGTACCGCAAAATGAGCTACCTCGAAATGCGGCTCACCCCAGGCGTTTAACAAACTGTAGAACTCGTAGAACATCACTCCCAGAAAGTAGGCCGCCTTAGGACGCTGGGTCAAATAGTGACGTCGGTAGCCAGTCAGGCATATCCAGAGCACGCTGGCATGCAAGGTAAGCATCACGGCCAGGCCCAGCAGGCCTGACCGGCTCAGTGTGGTGACATAGCTGTTGTGCGGTTCACGCACAACCATGGTCTGACCTTCGGTACCTGCGGTCGTGAGGTCGGTTAACACCTGACCAAAACCGATACCCAAGGTCTGCGTTGAAATGTCTCGGGACCAAAGCTTGAGCGAATAATCGCGCCACTGGCGGCGTTGATTTACACCCCCTGCGGCTCCACTGAATTCGCTGCGTGAATCACTGGCCTGGCCGGTCAGTGTCATCACATGCTCGATGATGCCGGTGGCGCTGAGGCGTCCGACCCGACCTTTGAACTCCAGCCCGGATATTTCGATACTCAGCAATACCGTCAAGCCCAGCAGGGTCGCAAGCACGATTCGCAATGCTTGTTTGGTTTGTCCACCTATTACCAAAAATGCCACCAAGCTGATCGTGACGAAAAGGTACGCAATGCGTGACTGAAACATGAAGAACACCAATAGCCCTGAAAAAATGATGGCAACACCCAAGACAGAGCCCCAGAATCCGGCACGCTCGCCGGACTGCCAACGCCACAGCGCCAAGCCAATCATGGCCAGAATTCCGACAGCCGGCCATGATGTGAAGTGCCCAAAAATGGGTACGCTTTGCTGCAGGCTGGTTACTCGCGGGGAGATGGCCTGAATGCTACTGCTGAAGGGATAAAAGAGTCCGTAAATTGCCAGAAGACCGGCCAGGATCAGCAGCACGCTGCGTATCCAGATTCGCCCGCGCTCGCCTTCTTGCAGACAAATTGTGGCTATCACAAAACCCGGAACGATGAACAGCATTTCGACGGTGGGCATGGCATCGCGCGCCGCGCCAACACCGGCATGCAAAAGACCGGTCGGCAGGTGCCAGCCGAGGTTGAATGCGATCCAGAGCAGCAGCCACCACAGAGGCAAAGGCAGTGCCATGCGGTTGGTTGCCAACCAGACACGATGGGCACATGCACACAGGGCCACAAACAACACGCATTCGGTCAGAGGCAGTGGCACACCGCCGACAAAAAATATGAGGTTTGAGAAGCCGTAGCTGAACACCAACTGGCCTATCACGACAAAAAAACTGGCTTTGATCCACCATGGCGCTCCCGGTGCCACGCGGCGCACCAGCCATACCAGCAAGCCAAGACAGGCGAAAATGATCGCCAGGAACAGTGCCAGCAATGGCTGCACCGCTGTGATCAATCCAAGAACTATGGCGACCAATAACCCGGTAGTGAGTAGCAGCACAGAACCACGGGAAAAGTGGACCCAATTCAGCGTGGCTACGGTATCTCTAAACATCCGCGGCTGCCAAGCGAGCGGAGACCAACGGCGATAGTGAGTGGTGTCCATTCAGTGATTCGATCGGCGCTGGCGGCAGTGGACGTCAAGAATAGTACTTAGTTTGATTTGCCAAAGTATCGAGGCGCAAAAGCTGCTGGCATGTTCTTGGCCAAATCGTTCAAGAACTGGTCTTGCAACTGAAAGCTCTGAGCATCTGTGGCAGCCAGCGATGAAACCCTGAACAAGAGACCGTCAGGTATCTCACCCCGCAATCCATATCGCATTTGAGCCAGTTTGCGGTCAAGGCCAGGCAGGGTGGTAGTTTCGTCCATCGTTATCCAATAGGTAATGGGTTCACGACGTTGCCCCAGCACACCGTAGAGGCGCTGAACCAACAGGTGGCGATTACCGATATCCAGAGTGGCTTCACCAAGATTGCTCACCTTGAAGCCTTGCGCGCTGTAGCAGAACTCTGGCCGGTGGACGGACGTTGCCTCGGAGCTCTGATCGCTGCCATAGGCGATCGACAGCATCACCCGCTGGCCCTCTTTATTGCGGTAGGTGCGGGCCAAAGTTGATGAGTAAAGCACGTCCAGTTTGGCTTGCACTTCGGGGTTCGGCAACACGGGAACAAACATGGTGTCTTCAGTCCAGTCACCGAACGCGGCTGGTATTTCGGCCGCCAAATTGATTTTTGGCTTCTGGTCTGCCAGGCGTTTGGTGGGTTTAAAGGCACTGGCCGTGAACGCAGTGGCAAAAAGCAATATTGCAATCACGAGGGATTGGGTCAGGGTCGGAACTTGCGCGGATTTAAGCAGCATAGCGGACCTTTTCCTTGAATATCCGACCCAAAACAGAATCGACGCCAAGGATTAGCAGCAATGCACTTAGAAATAAGGTCATTCCGGCAAACCCGTGCAAGAAGCCTTGTCCGGCAGCATCACCGAAGTAATAGGTCACAAGAACCAATGCGACGACACGAATGACATTGGATGCAAAGGAAATGGGAACTATCAGTACGGCCAGCGTCAGGTTTCGTTTGAAAGAAAGATGCCCCACCAGGTTCATATAAAGCAATCCCAGGGCTTCCAGCGTAAATAAGGTATGCAAGCCAGCGCAGGCATCTGCCACCAGCAATTGATACTGTCCGACCTGCAAGATGACACCCGTTCTTGCAATCGGGTAGTCGAGGGAGAAGAGCAGATGCTCAGCGACGATGGAGACGGCTGTCTTAAGTGGAATGGTGATTGCCTGCACAAAAACACCAGGCAGCGGCACCATAAACAGCATGAAGAAGAGTGGAAACCACATTTTTTTCAAAGCTGATGAACCACGCGTGATCAGGATGAGGCCCATCAACAGTGGGATGACGGAGCCAACTTCCATTTGCAGCACGGCTTGCGAACGACCAAGGGCGTAGCTCAAGAGTCCGATGGCAAACAACGTCCATCCGGCAAAAGGAGCCGGTTGACTGGGCAATTCAGTGGACACGTCTGGCAATTTGCGATAGAGCAGCCAGCAAGAGATACTCAAGATGATGGGGCCGTGGGCTTGCTCGTCATCGCTCCAGACTCCTTTGATTAAATCAAAGAGGGTTGGAACATACAACACCGCCAGCCCGACAATCACCGGCAGCCAGGCCAGCCACTGCGTTTGCAGCGCGGGCTTGCTTTGGTCAATAGGGGGGGTGCTGGTGGTCACAGAAATTTCTCTGCGTTTAGTGCCGCGGGTATTGCGCGTGTGCGCCGTGCTGCTGGCCGTGGGGGCGCTGCTGGGGCGGGAAAGGGTGGAGGGGGGTGGATTGCCGCGTGACGCAGTTCATGGTGTCCATGTGAACCCCTTGCGCTGCAGGTAAGCTGTGATGGTGTCAAACGCGCCGACGACGTACTGGCACCCGGTCACCAGCAGGTTGAGGCGGTTAATGCGGGCTTCGGACTGTTCGGGGTAGTGGTGCGAAAACTTGTTGCGCAGCATGGCGGCGGTGCCGATTTCGTCAGCGGACCCGATTGCACCCAACTTCTCCATGAGCAGCGAGATGTCGCGGTTGGATTTGTCGCTGATGTCTTCCTGCTCCAGATGGGCAATGCCGCGAAAGACCTGATCCTGGATCATGGACACGCATTGCGAGTAGCGCAAGATGAGCGCGTCAATGGATTCTTCGTCGCCATCGGTCAGAGCGGTGACGATGGGCGGCGTTAGCGGAAACAGGTGCGCGGTTTTGGCAACGGATTGTTTGAGCTTGCCAATGCGCTGAGCGCAGGCTTGCATGGTGGCGGAAAGTAAGACGGGTTGCGCGTTCATAGCTTGATTCCTTGGCGCGCAATCTGGTAGATGGGCTTGTCAGGGTCTTGCGGGGTTTTGATGAGCAGGTCGACCTTGGTGTCGCACTCGCAGGTAAGGCGGTACTCGGTGGTCAGGGCCGATTTGAGATCGATGGCGCGGGTGGCCTCCAGAAACACGTCAATGTCGCCGCCACGTCGCGCATCATCAGCCCGCGAGCCAAACAGGTAGATGCTGCCATCTGGGTCCAGCGCGCCCAGGTTGGCGCGGATGGATGCGAGTTCGAAGGGGCGCAGTCTCATGACGGGTCACCCGTTTCTTGCTCCGTGACCCGCATGTCATCGCACCACAAGCCATGCTTCTCAAAGCGGGCATTCTGCTCACTGAACCACTCTTGGTGATCCAGCTCGAATTGCCGCCTTTTTTTCGGCAGCGGGCCGATTACTTCGCTAACCGAGCCTACAAGCTTGCACGCGGAGGTTTTTTCAGGTTCCACTAGATTGGCCTCTTCCGCCTCTTCAATGCAGTAATCGCGGCAGACCATGACCTCTTGGACTGCGGGGCGTACTCATTAAGCACCGAACCCACCAACACCACACCGTTGTCTTGGAGCAGGGTTTTCATGTTCATGAGTTCTGGTACCAAACTCTGATTCTTGTGCGCCACCATTAACGCAGCCCCGGCGCGGGCGGCAATGATTTCTGCGTCGGCAAACTTACCTCCTGCTGGAGTGTCGATGATGATTACGTCAAATTGCTGGGATGCGGTTCCCAGCAATTGACCAAAACTTGGGCGGCCCAGGAGTTCTTGCGGGTTGGGGGGCACTAGGCCAGCGGGCAGCACGGCCAAACCTGGCAGACTGGGTACCGCCAGGGCCGCCTCAAGAGAAGCGCGGCCGGCCAGTATGCCCGATAAACCTGCACTTTTGCCCAGCTTAAACAGGGCGTGTTGACCCTTGGAGGGTTCGGAACGCAAGTCGGCATCGAGTAAAAGTGTGCGCTGGCCTTGCTGTGCAAATACGATGGCCAAGTTGGCAGCAACAAAAGTGCGACCATCACCCTGACTGGGGCTCACTACTGCCAGCACTTTGCGTAGCGGGTCGGTGTTGAACCAGCGCAGCATGAGTTGGCTGCGTACGGCGCGCAGGTTTTCGCCAGTCAGGCTGAAGGGCTTGTAAGCCGCCACCAGTTCCGGGCCGAGGCTGGTGTCCGCCTCTGGCAGGTAGGCGTAGTCAAACTGTTTGGCAAGGGCAAAATCGATATCATCTTTAGTGAGCACATTAAGCGCCATGCCAGCTTCGCCAAACGGCAACTGGTCGCTTTTGCCGCGCTCCAGAACGCGGGCCAGGTCTGCTGTGCTGAGGCGCCCGGAGGAGACCAGAATGCTGCCAATGGTGCGGGTGTTCACGTGATGATCCCCAATACCGGTACGTCCAATGCCTGGGCAAGATCCTCTGCACTGCGCACCCGGCGCTTGGTCAACTCCAGCATCAGGGCCAGACCGACGCCCAGCAGCGTACCTAGAAAGATCGATACCAGCACGTTTAGCAAGATGCGGGGTCTGGACGGTGTGAGGGGAACGGTGGCAGGGTTCAGCACCAAAATATTGGTCTGATTGGTCTGACTTTCAATGCTGGTTTGGGAGGCGCGCTGACTCACCATCTCAAAAGCGCGTTGGGCCGATTCAATGTCACGGCGCAGCACGTTGAGCTCGTCGCGCTGTTTGTTGATGACCAGCACGCGGCTTTTTTGGGCTGACACCGCACCTCTGAGTTGCTTCTCACGCTCTTTGCCAATCTGGTAAGTGGTTTCAATCGAGCTTGTGATCTTGCGGACTTCCGTCTCCAATTGAACCTTGAGTGTGGCCAGTTCGGTCTCGGTGCGCTGGGTTTGAGGATGGTTTTTGCCCAGGTTGATGCTGCTCTCAGTGAGTTTGGCTTCCAGCCTTGCGATGTCGACCTTCAGGCTGTTGATGAGCGGGCTCAGCATCACCTCGGCAAGGGTGTCAGATTTGGAGTTCTTGCGCTTGCTTTCGCTGTCCGTGGTGAGTCCCTCGATGCCGGTAAGCTGGCTTGAGGTTTCGTTAAGTTTGGCTGTTTCAAAATCAAGCCGCTCGTCAACCGAGGTAATGCCGTTCTCTTGCTGATAGTCCGACAAGGCCTTTTGCGCACGTTCCAGTTTGTCCCGTGCCGTCTTGGTCTGCGCGTCAAAAAAAACAGCGTATTGGCGAGCTGGCGCCAGTCGCAGTTCGAGGTTCACATCCATGTAGGCTTGTGCGTAAGCGTTGGCCACAGCGGCGGCAAAGTCGGGGTCGGTGCCGCTGTAATTGATATTGATGACATTGCTTTCGCGCGATGGCTTCACCTCCAGTTTCTTCTGCAATAGCTCGGCCAGCCAGTCGATCAGCTGGCCTTTGCCTTTGGTATCTTCTTGCCATTGCCGCTTGATAGCGGCGCTTTCTTCCATACGCAACAGTTTGACCACGTTTTTCGCCACGCGGTCGCTGTTGATGATGTCGATTTGCGTCGCCATATAACCAGGTGCCATCATGCCTTGCAGCAGCATGCCACTGACAGCGTCTGGTGACTTGACGTCCACCACCATGGCGGCGCTGGCGGTGTATTGCTTGGGTTGCAGCAGGCTGACGACCAGGGTCGTCATGACCGTCACCGCCAGAGCCAGCAACGCCACGCGGTAATGGGCGCGCAGGATGAGCAGAAATTGTTGTAAAGTCATATTTAATCAGTTGGGGACAGAGCACGCGCACTGCGTGTCGCTTTGGTCTGTCCCGCAAGGTTTCAGAAGATACTTTCCTTAACAAAAATAACGTCATTGGGCAGCACCGGGTCTATTAACTGCGGCTCAATCGGCTGGATGCTACCGTCAGTGGCCTTGCGATGCAGGCGCAGGCGTCTTTCGCTGCCACGGCTGGTGGGGCCGCCCCCAAGTGAGATCGCCTGCATGATGGTCATGTCGCGTTCGATTCGATAGGCGCCCGGGCGTTGCACCTCGCCGTAGATGTAGAACACCGGTGCGCGGTGCACGTAAATGCTGTCACCGCCTTGCAGCACGATATTGCCTTGCAGCTTGTCGTCCAGAAAGATGGACGGAATGTTGATTTGTTGGCGAAACTGCTTGCCATTGCGTAGCCCTACGACAATGGCAATGTCGTCACCCACGGCGGTAGCGCCGCCGGCCATCGCCAGCATGTCGCTCAAGCGGGTGTTGGCGGTTTCCAGCGGAAAACGCCCGGGACGGTTGACCTGTCCCAACACCGACACCTGGTTGCCGCGGATCTGCATGAGCACAATGTTGACCTGCGGCTTCTGAATAAAGCCACCTGTCTGCAGGGCATCGGCAATTTTTTTCTCGGCGACGGCGATCGACAGGCCGCCAAGATCCACTGCACCTATCAAGGGATAGGTGATGGAGCCGTTTTCGGAAACGCGGGTCTCGATCGTGAGGTCGGGATTTTGAAAGACATGGATTCGTATCGCATCGCCTGCTCCCAGAGGGTAGTCGGTGGCTGGGGTCTGCGCGTTGATGCCCAGACTGAAAAATGCCAGCAAGGAGGCGATCAGAAGTTGAGATAGGCGGAACAGGCGCGGTGTCATAGGCTTCGGGTCTTAATAGAAAGGGGTTTAAATGGCTACGGCAAGTACGATCAGCTTACTTGAGCCCAGCCACACCTTTTTCAATGGCAGATTTGAAGTCAGTGGCTGCAGGACTTTCCGCAGCTATGGGCGCAACGGCCGGCGGCGCAGCAGCACTGCCATCGGCCTTGGCAAATTCGCCCATGTAGCTGATCTTGGTATCAGTCCTCAATTTCTTGATGTCGGCGGCAACGGCTGCACTGGCGCGCTGGTTGGTCAAAAACTGCTCAATACGCGGTAATGCCGCAGCCTCGGCAATCGGCGATAGTTGTGACGAAGCAATGCGCAACAAAGTAATACTGCGTGGCGATTCTGTGACAAGACTTTGTCCATCTTTCAAGGCGCTAATTTGTGGCAGCCGCTCCAGCGGTATTTGCTCTGCGGCGCGGGTGGCGCTACCCCCGTCAAATTTGATGTCCTTGCTCTTGAGCCAGTTGGCCACTTCGGTAATCGGCTTGTTGCTGGCGGCAAAGGCGCGCAGTTGCTCGGCCAGACCGGGTGCCGACGCTACAACGATTTCCTGGACGTTGAATATGCGCCGCGCCGAAAATAGTTGCGGGTGTTCAAGGTAGTATTTTCTCAACTCTTCCGGGCTCGGCTTAGACAATCCAGCGACAAGTTTTTGCAGGTAAGCCCGCGCCAGAATGTCGCGCCTGGAGGCCTCAATTTGTGCCACCACCTCAGGCGAACGGTGCAGCTTGCCCTCCATGGCCTGATCCACTGCGAGTTGCTGGTCAATGAGTTTTTCAAGCACTTCGCGGCTCATCGCTTGCACTTGCGCTTGCGAGGCGCCCGCTGTGTTGGTCCGACTCAGAATCTGATTGATCTGATGCACCGATATTTCTTCGGAGCCAACCTTGGCGGCGACCTGGGTCGCTGCTTTCTTGTCGTCTTTATTGCCGCACGCTGTCAAGCCCAGCGCCAGCGCGCCAGCCAAAAAGGCGTGCATCCAGGGGGTTCGAAAATAGCTCACGTTTGAAGTTCTCATGGTGCGTATTGATCAGTAGCTGAATTGAGCAGAAACAGTCGCCATTTTGCTCTCATAGTCGAGCCCTGCCAAGGTCGATTTCCGGGTCGCACTTTCCAGCGAAGTGTTGATATTAAGGTAATGATAAGGTTGCCAGCCAAAGGTGATGCCGGCTTCGGTCGTGGTGTCGCTGCGCTGGGTGAATAACTGGCCCAGGGGCGAACCCAGGTAATCGATCTGGGCCACCTCGTAGCGGGCGCGCAAGCTGGTCTTGGGGCTCAGTTGCCAAACCGGGCTCAGTGTGATGCGGTCGGTCTGGCTGTAGTTCGAATAGTTGGTCTGGTAACTGGCGAGCTCGCGGGCCCAGCCTGCGGTCAGACCCGATTTGCCGCTGAAGCTCCAGTTGACACTCATACCGGCGTTGCGACCACTGTAGTCGCGCAGGGCATAGTTCGGGTGGGTACGGCTGATTTGGCTGGTGTAGAGATCCGCCACACTTTTGCCCGACAAAACCCAGTGCAGTTTGAGTTCGCTGTCCATTTGCCGGAAACCGTTGTCGGGCAGGTCGGCCGAGGAAGCCGCGCGATTGAGGTAGTCGCCCTGGGTATTGCGGTTAGTGTAGCTGACGGTGCTGCCCGAGCTTGCGTTGAACAAAAGGCTGATCTCGCTGGACTTGGCGCTGTAGTCGCCTTCAGCGGTCAGTTCTTGCTGGTTGGTTTGACCCGATCGCGAGACCCCAGCCAGCACAGCCCAGTTACCGTCAAGTTCATAAGCGGCGTCAAAACGTGAACTGGTGCTGCTGCGTTGGTTGCGCACATTGAAGCCCTGGTAATCGGCAAAGTTGTTGAGTGTCTCCTGGCGCTGGCTGCCCAGGTTACCATGCAAGTGCGGCGTGATAGCCCAGCGCCACAGGGCGTTGTAATTGTGAGCCACGAAACTCAGGTAGCTGAAGTTCTGATAGCGGTTGTCAGTCAGGTTGGCGGACAGCTCGAAGCGTTGCAGGCTGAGGGTGGTGCTGAAATTCAGGCTCAGGGAATTGATGTCGATTCTTTCTGCCGCGCTGGGTTTTCCGATCAGCGCAAGGGCATTGGCGTCAGCGGGAAGGCGAAAGAGATTTTGGTCAAAGCGCAGCGACGATTCAACTTTCAGCTTGAGGGTATCTTCACTTTGCGCCCAGACCGATGCACTGCCGAAAAACATGAGCAGACCTATGGGCAACCAGAAGCGGCTTGGCTTGCGCATGCTCAGTAGGCTTTCTGGTCTTTGAAAACGAGCCGAATGGTTTTGAAAATGATGAGCAGGTCCAACTGCAGCGACCAGTTGCGCAGGTAGTCAAGGTCATATTCGACCCGACCTTGCATTTTGCTGAGGGTATCGGTTTCGCCACGGTAGCCGTTGACCTGAGCCCAGCCAGTGATACCGGGCTTGACCTTGTGCCGCACCATGTAGCCCTTGATAAGCTTTCGGTAAAGTTCGTTGTGGGCCACTGCATGCGGGCGCGGACCGACGATGCTCATGCGGCCCTGCAGCACGTTAATGAATTGGGGTAACTCATCGAGCGAGGTTCGGCGTAAGAAGGCACCCAGCGGCGTGATGCGAGCGTCATCTTGTTTGGCCTGTTCAATACGGTCGCCGTCTTCTGTGACGCTCATCGAGCGAAATTTGTAGATGACGATCTCGTTACCGTCCTCGCCGCAGCGCCTTTGCCTGAAGATGATGGGGCCCGGGGCCCCCCTCTTGACGGCGATGGCGATCACCAGCAGCAACGGCAAAATCAGCAGCAGGATCAGCAACGACAAGACAATATCGCTGCCGCGTTTGATCACTCCATCCATGCCCTGGAACGGCGTTTCGCAGACAGAGATGACCGTCATGCCCGATACCGAATCTGCATGCGACTGGATCAGGTCGGTGACAAACATGTCCGGCACAAAGTAAATCGATGTTGTGGTGTCTTTGAGCTGGTCGAGGATATGCAGAATGCGTGGCTGCGATGACATAGGCAACGACAGATAAATGATCTGGATATTCTCGCTCTTGACCAGACCCATCAGTTGATCCAGGGGGCCAAGCAATTTGTGCGGACTGGCAGCATTGAGCCGCACCTTATCCCGGCTGTCGACAAAACCGACCAGTTCCAGTCGGGAGTAGGGCGAAATACTAATTCTTTCGGCCAGCGCAAGGCCTTGCTCATTCATGCCGACGATCAGCGTGCGGCGCGGTGGTCCTTGCAATTGCAGCAGCAAAGGAGCCATGCCTCGCAGCAGCAGACAGGCCAGCACTTCAGTTGTTGGGGCCACCCACAGCCAAGCGTACACAACCGGTCTGGAGAAGTCATGAATGTAGCCGGATGCAAAACCAATGACCAACAGCATGCCTGCGAGCCAGGCCCAGTTCAGGCTGATGCTGATCAATTCAGACAGAACGGTCGACTGAAGCTTGGTACGACCCGGAAAACTGAGAGCAAAAACCAGAATCGACAAAATGATGTACGGCGTTTGAAC
>JBBQZA010000029.1:0-20678 GCA_038208175.1 Burkholderiales bacterium | reverse complement strand
AGCTCACCACCTGCCGGCTGATGGCTGAGCGTGCCGCTGATCTGGTCTGCAAGCGCCTGGGCGTGACCCGCTCCTGCCTCACCGCCACCACGCTCCTGCCGCAGTCGCCAGAATGTGCGTGGACCGCGCCGGGACATTCGGCGCGCGAGTGGGTGCGTTCCCATCAAGTGGATGACACGCTGCTGTGCGAATGCGAAATGGTCTCAGGTAGTGCCGTGGATGCCATACACGCTGCCTTGCGTGCGGCCGGTGACAACCCGACACTGACCGACATCGGTCTGCGCAGCCGCGTCGGTAAGGGCGCCTGCCAGGGAGCTTTTTGCGGCTTGCGCACCGCGTCCCATCTTTATCAGACAGGCGATTTCCAGGCGCAGCGGGGCCTTGCCGAGATTGTCGATTTCTTCAGCGAGCGCTGGCGTGGCCAGCACCCGATCCTGTGGGGCGAGCAACTGGCCCAGGCCGAGTTGGCCGAAGCGCTGCACTGCGGCCTGTTCGGAGAAGAGTTGCGCCAGGCTGCGCTGCTTGCCGATGTGATGCGCGAGGTCAGGTCGTGAACGGCGAAGCGGCAAAGCGCTACGACGTCGCCGTCATCGGCGCCGGCATGGCGGGCATGGCGGCAGCCTTGTTCGCGGCGCAGCGGGGCCTTTCATGCATCCAGGTTGGCAGTGGCGGTGGCATTCTGTTTGCCAGCGGGCTGCTGGATCTGCTGGCGGTTCATCCGGTGCAAGCGCATCGCTTGTGGCAGTCGCCCTATGACGCCTTGGCGGCACTCGCGCGCGAACAGCCCGGGCATCCGCTGGCGCGGGTCGATCCGGTCTCGATCCGCGCAGCGTTCGAGACCTTTGTTGCGGCCCTGGCCGACGCGGGACTGGCTTACGCGTCGCTGGGCGAGCGCAATAGCAAGGTGATCACATCGATAGGGACGGTCAAGACCAGCTTTGGTGTGCCGCTGACTATGGTCGCGGGCGTTCACGCACTGGACCAGCGCCTGCCGTGCCTGCTGGTGGATTTTCGCGGCCTGCGCGAGTTCAGCGCGCGACAGATCGTGGAGACGCTCGCTGGTGATTGGCCAGCTCTGCGCCATCAGCGCATCGACTTTCCGGGCTTCGAAGCCGTGCCCGAGCTGTACGCAGCCCATCTTGCCCGAGCCCTGGAAAACCGGGAAACGCGCGAGCGCACGATTGCGCTCATCAAACCGCTGCTGGGCGATGCGCGCGTGGTCGGACTGCCGGCCTTGCTGGGTCTGGGCCGGTCGACCGAGGTGCACGCGGCCTTCGAGGCCGGCTTGAGCCTGCCTGTGTTCGAGATCCCGACCATGCCGACATCGGTGCCCGGGCTGCGCTTGCTGGGCGCGCTCGAATCAGTCGTCTCAGCGCGCGGCGTGACGCGCCGCCAGCTCTCCAGCGTGCGTGCGCTGACGTTTGATGGCAGCTCGGCCACGCTGGAGCTCGAAGGCCTTACCGGCGGTGAGCGCATCATGGCCCGCGCGGTGGTGCTGGCCACCGGGCGATTCAGTGGGCGCGGGCTCACGGCCGATCGGCAAACTGTGCGCGAGAGCCTCCTGACCTTGCCGGTGCAGCAGCCCGCTGCGCGTGAGGACTGGCACCAAAGCGACTTTCTGGATCCGGCGGGCCATGCCATCAACCGCGCCGGCTTGAGGACAGACGAGGCCTGGCGGCCGCTGGATGCGACCGGGAACCCAGCCTGGACCAAGCTGTTTGCCATCGGATCCATCCTGGCGGATCAGGACTGGATGCGCGCCAAGTGCGGCTCGGGATTGGCGATTGCGACGGCCTGGGCGGCCGTGGAGCAGCTTACGCGGCAACTACGCAGAAACGGGGCCATCTAGCATCATGTCGCGCACCCTCTTTCATGCTGCTCTGTACGCATCTTTGCTGCTGTGCGCGCTGGGCTTGTTCTGGCGGATGTTGGCCTGGTACCGCTTGCGTATCGGGCCCGACGTGCAGGCAGTGACGCTGTCGCAGCGATTGCATGCGCTGCTGCGCTGTCTTGCTACGGCACTGCTGAGTCGACGCGTGCTTCACGTCCTGGGTGCCCTGTTTCTCGACGTGCTGTTACAGCGCCGGCTCTACCGCAGCGACAAGTCGCGCTGGCTGGCACACTGGCTCATGTTTGTCGGCTTCATGCTCCTGCTGCTGATGCACGCCCTGGCGGCCGTCGTTACCTTGAAGCTCTTCCCGGGCTACGAGTCGACCCGAAATCCTTACCTGTTCCTGCGCAATCTGTTCGGCGTGATGTTGGCGCTTGGACTGGGACTCTTTCTCTTCGGATTGCGGCGCCGTCGCTCTCGCCATGCGCCGGCACGCCCACCCATGGCTGCGGCCTTCGTCGCTTTACTTGCCTTTGTCCTGGTGACAGGCTTTCTGCTGGAAGCCGACAAGATCGTCTCACCACAGGCTTTCTACCGCATGGCCAAGGAGTTCAATGGCAGCGCCGATCCGGCCGAACTCAAGCCGCTGCGCGCTCTCTGGGCCAGCGAGTTTGGCGTGGCGTTTGACGATTTGAAGGGACAGATCACATCGGAGCTGATGCAACAAGGGCGCGCCATGCATGAGGCAGACTGCGAAACCTGCCACGCCAGGGTCGGCTCTGCTTTTGTCTCCTACCCAGTCTCCCGCTTGCTGGCGCCACTGGCGCGCGTTCTGGAAGAGGCGCAGGCGCCGACCTGGCTGCTTTATCTCCACGTCTTCGCCTGCTTCATTGGTCTGGCGACACTGCCGTTTACCCGCTTCTTTCACGTTGTTGCGGCGCCTATCAGCCTGCTGGTCAATGGCGCGGTGCCGGCTCAGGCGTTCTCCAGCGCCGGCCGTGCGTCGCGCCGCGCACTGGCACTGGACGCTTGCGTGGCTTGCGGTCTCTGCGATGCACGTTGCTCGGTGGCCCCGCTGGCACATCATCTGGACAACCGGTATCTGCTGCCCTCGCACAAGCTGATCGCTACTGGTGCGCTGGCCCGCGCTCGCTTGCCGTTTGGTCACACAGTGGATGACGCAGGAGACGAGGCAATGCGGGCGGCCGAAGGCGCTTTCCACTGCACCGACTGCGGACGCTGCAGCAGCGCCTGCCCGGTCGGGCTGGACCTGGAAGACCTGTGGCAGGCCGGGCGCGCCGACCTGGCCAGTGCGGGCCTGTCGGCGCCGGCGCAGTGGGTGCAGGCGCGTCCGGCACTGGCCTGGGTCGAGTCCTTGCAGAGCGATTCTTCACCACACAGTTTTTCTGACCCGAATGCCCTTGACGCGCCACTCTCTGCCGATCGCAGCAGCTTCTCGCGCTGCGTGCAGTGCCAGACCTGCACCAACGTCTGCCCGGTGGTGGCCCACAGTACGGACCCGGCCTACGCTGTCGATCTGACGCCGCAGAAGGTAATGAACCTGCTGCGACTGGGTTTGCGCGACCTCACCCTGGGCTCGCGCATGGTCTGGAGTTGCGCCACCTGCTACCAGTGTCAGGAGTACTGCCCAGAGGGCATACCTGTGGCTGACATCATGGTCGAGTTGCGCGCGCTGGCGGTGCAGCGCCTGGGCACCGTCCGCAGCCGGAAGGAACTTTCATGAAATACGCGCTGTTCCTGGGCTGCAAGATTCCGTCACGGCTTCCGGCCTATGCCGCTTCAACCCGCACCGTGTTGCAGCACCTGGGCGTCACGCTGGTTGAGCTGGAGTTCAACTGCTGCGGCTATCCAGCACGGGATGTCAGCCGCGACGCCTTCGTGCTGTCCGCCGCCCGCAACCTGGCCCTGGCCGAGCGCGCCGGCCTGAATGTGCTGACGCCTTGCGCCTGCTGCTTCGGTACCCTGCGCCATGCCATCACCTTTTTGAATGAGGACGCGGCGCTGCGCGCGCGCACCACGCAGGCGCTGGCCGCCGAGGGTCTGGCCTGGTCGGGTACGGCTGAGGTCGAGCATGTGCTGCCGGTGTTGGCGCGGGTGATCGGCGTTGACGCGCTGGCGGGCGCGATTCGCGAGCCGCGCACCGGTCTGCGTGTTGCCGCCCAGTATGGTTGTCACACGCTGCGCCCCAGCAACGTGGCGCGCTTTGACAATGCGATGGCACCAACCATCTTCGAAGACCTGATCCGCCTGACCGGCGCAACGCCCATCGACTGGCCGCGGCGGCTGGACTGCTGCGGCGATCCGCTGCACGAGGCGAACGCGCCGCTGTCGGAGAGAATCACGCGCGCCAAGGTCGCCGATGCCCTGGCCAGCGGTGCTGACGTGATGTGCACCGCCTGCCCGCACTGCCATCTGCGCTTCGATGAGACTCGGCCGGAAAATGCGGATTCATCAATTCGAACCCTGCTGTACACACAGCTTCTGGGGATGGCGCTGGGGCTGCCAGCGAAATCCCTCGGACTTTAGAAAGGCAATTCCCCATGTCCATGACACTTAATGAGTGGCTGCCGCCGCAGGCACAGGATATTTTTTTGGTCCTGTTTCTCTCGTTTCTGATCGGACTTGAGCGAGAGGAAAAAAAGGCGAACGCTGGAAAATTCGTGTTTGGCGGAGTGCGCACCTTCCCGCTGATCGGCCTGGTCGGCTACGCCATGGCTTCTCTGTCGGGGAGCCAGATCCTGCCGTTGGCACTGGGCTTCATGGCGGTCGCCGGATTCCTGTTGCTTTCGTACTGGCACAAGCTGGTCACGGGCGGGTTGGCCGGGATGACTTCCGAGTTTGCCGGCCTCATCACCTACCTGATTGGTGCACTGGTGTTCCAGCAGCATTTGTGGATGGCCACCACGCTGGGTGTGATCAGCATGCTGCTGCTTGAACTCAAGGGGGGGCTGGAAGGACTGGCCCGGCGCATCGCGCCAGAAGACGTGGTCACGTTCACCAAATTTCTGATGCTCACTGCAGTGATCCTGCCGATCCTGCCCAACGAGGCTTTCAGCCAGTTCCAGATCAATCCGTTCAAGAGCTGGCTGGTGGTGGTTGCGGTGAGTGCGGTTTCCTATGGCAGCTATGTCATTCAGAAACTGTCCAAAGGTCAGGGTGGCGTGATACTGGCCGCCATCCTGGGCGGCGCCTATTCCTCGACCGTGACCTCTGTGGTTCTGGCCAAGCGCTCTGCCAAGGAAAGCCTGCCCCATTTGTTCTCCGGCGCCATCCTCATGGCCTCTGGCGTGATGTACCTGCGCCTGGCCGTGCTGCTGGCCCTGTTCAATTGGGAACTGATGCGCGCGCTGGCGCCTTCATTCCTGGCATTGGGTGTTCTGGCCATGGGCATTGGCTGGGTCTGGGCGCACCGGCGCGATGCAGGCAGTCATGCTGTCCAGGCCCCGGCGGAGCCCCGCAATCCGCTGGAGCTGCGCGCGGCGCTTGCCTTCGCCTTGCTGTTTCTTGTCATGCTGGTGGCAACCCAACTGGCCACGGTGTACCTCGGGCACGCGGGTGTCTACACGCTGTCGGCCATAATGGGTGTAGCGGATGTTGACCCCTTCATCATGGGTATGACGCAGGCCTCCGGGACGGTAACGCCACCCGCTGTGGCAGCGATAGGGATACTGGTTGCGGCCGCCAGCAACAACGTGGCCAAAGGTGCGTATGCCTACTTCTTATCTTCTGGCGCAGCAGGAATTCAGAGCGCCTGCCTGCTGATCGGATTGTCAGTGCTGGGCCTGATGCCTTTGCTGTGGCTGACCTGAGAAATTTGCTGCATTGCGGTAATATCCCGCACTCGATGAACTTCCCGAATCCGCCCAACCCGTTGCCTGGCGTCTTAGCGCACGTTTCGCACGAACACGCCCGTATTCGGGAAATACCGTACAACTACACCTCGTTTTCGGACCGGGAAATCGTCATCCGCCTGCTCGGCCAGCGGGCTTGGGAGGTGCTCAACCGGCTGCGTGAGGAACGTCGCACCGGGCGTTCGGCGCGCATGCTGTACGAAGTTCTGGGTGACATCTGGGTGGTCCAGCGCAATCCCTATTTGCAGGACGATTTGCTGGACAACCCGAAGCGGCGCCAGTTGCTGGTGGAGGCCTTGCGGCACCGCCTGGGTGAAGTGCAAAAGCGCCGCACCCCGGACCTGGATCCGGAGCGCGACGCCATGGTGGGCGAACTGCTGGAGTCCGCCGACGTGGCGGTGCAGGCTTTTGACGCGGCTTTTGTTGAAACGGCTGCGCTGCGCCGCAGGGCGCAGCGAGTGCTGAATCGTCTGACAGCCAAAGACAACGTGAAGTTCGACGGTCTGTCGCGCGTCAGCCATGTGACCGATGCCACCGACTGGCGCGTTGAGTATCCCTTTGTCGTGCTCACGCCGGACACGGAAGCCGAGATGGCGGCGCTGGTCAGGGGCTGCATCGAGCTGGGCCTGACCATCATTCCACGCGGCGGCGGTACCGGTTACACCGGGGGTGCCATTCCCCTGACCTGGAAGAGTGTGGTCATTAACACCGAAAAGCTCGAAGCGATGACCGAGGTAGAGTTGCTGGCGCTGCCGGGTCTCGCCCAGCCGGTCGCCACAGTCTGGACCGAGGCTGGTGTGGTGACGCAGCGCGTGGCCGACGCCGCCGAGCGCGCCGGTTTTGTTTTTGCCGTGGACCCGACGTCGGCCGAGGCCTCTTGCATTGGCGGCAACATCGCCATGAATGCCGGCGGCAAGAAAGCTGTTTTGTGGGGCACGGCGCTGGATAACCTGGCCAGCTGGCGCATGGTGACACCGCAAGCCGAATGGCTGGAAGTAAGCCGCCTGGGGCACAACCTGGGCAAGATCCACGATGTGGACCTGGCGCGTTTTGAATTGAAGTATTTCGCTGCCGACGGCAAGGCCTTGCTGCGCACCGAGCAGCTCGACATCCCTGGCTCCACTTTTCGCAAGCAAGGTTTGGGCAAGGACGTGACCGACAAGTTTCTCAGTGGCCTGCCCGGCATCCAGAAAGAGGGATGCGATGGCTTGATCACCAGCGCACGCTGGATCGTGCACCGCAAGCCGACGCACATCCGCACTGTGTGCCTGGAGTTCTTTGGTAATGCCAGGGACGCGGTGCCCAGCATTATCGAGATCAAGGATTTCATGTTTGGCGAGCAGAAACGCACCGGCGTTCTGCTGGCTGGTCTGGAGCATCTGGATGACCGCTATCTGAAAGCAGTGGGATATGCGACTAAGTCCAGACGCGGTGGCCTACCAAAGATGGTACTGGTCGGGGACATCGCCGGTGATGATGCGGAGGCGGTGGCACGCGCGACTTCGGAGGTGGTGCGTATTGCCAACTCCAGAAGTGGCGAAGGCTTCGTCGCTATCAGTGCCGATGCACGCAGGAAGTTCTGGCTCGATCGCAAGCGCACGGCCGCCATCAGCAGGCACACCAACGCTTTCAAGATCAATGAAGACGTGGTGATCCCATTGCCGCGCATGGCGGAATACACCGACGGCATCGAGCGCATCAATATTGAGCTCAGTTTGCGCAACAAGATTGCCCTGTGCGACGAGCTGGAAGGTTTTTTTGCAGCGGGCCATCTGCCGCTGGGCAAGCATGACGACGCCAGTCTGATTCCCTCAGCCGAGTTGCTGGAGGATCGGGTCGCGCAGGCGCTGGCGCTGATCGCCGAAGTGCGCACGCTGTGGCAGGGCTGGCTGACCGATGTGAATGGCTTGTTTGCGCAATTGCAGGACCACAGCTTGCGTGCTAGCTGGAAGACGCAACTGCGCGCACCTTTGCAGAATATTTTCAGCGGTGGCGCTTTTGAAGCCATCCTGCGCGAGTGCGACGCGCTGCACCAGCGGATGCTCAAGGGGCGCGTCTGGGCGGCGTTGCACATGCATGCGGGAGACGGCAATGTGCACACTAACATTCCGGTCAACAGTGACGATTACGACATGCTGCTAGCGGCGCACGGCGCCGTCAAGCGCATCATGGCTCTGGCGCGCTCGCTGGACGGCGTGATCTCGGGCGAGCATGGCATTGGCATTACCAAGCTGGAGTTTCTGACTGACGCCGAACTGCTGCCGTTTGCCCAGTACAAGAGCAGGGTGGACCCCGAAGGGCGTTTCAACAGAGGCAAGTTGCTACGAAATATAGAGCAACAAGTACAGGATGGACGAGGCCTAGAGGTCAATTCATCTTCTTTTTTTGCGGATTTGACGAATGCCTACACGCCTAGCTTCGGCTTGATGACGCACGAATCGCTCATCATGAAGCAAAGCGACATTGGCGCTATCGCTGACAGCGTCAAGGATTGTCTGCGCTGCGGCAAGTGCAAGCCGGTCTGTTCCACCCATGTTCCGCGCGCCAATTTGCTGTACAGCCCACGCGACAAAATTCTGGCAACCTCGCTGCTGGTGGAGGCCTTTCTGTACGAGGAGCAGACGCGCCGCGGCATCTCGATTCGCCACTGGCAGGAATTTGAGGATGTGGCAGACCACTGCACGGTATGCCACAAATGCCTGTCACCGTGCCCGGTGAACATTGACTTTGGCGATGTCACCATGAACATGCGCAACCTGTTGCGCAAAATGGGCAAAAAGACTTTTCGGCCGGCAGGCAGTGCCGCCATGTTCATGCTCAACGCGACCAATCCCGAAAGCATCCGCTTGGCGCGCTCTCTCATGGTGAATGTGGCGATCAGGGCGCAGCGCCTGGCGCACGATCTGCTCAAGGTGATCTCCCGCAAGCAGACCAAGACGCCACCGGCCACCGTGGGCACCGCTCCGATCAAGGAACAGATCATCCATTTTGTCAACAAGAAGATGCCCGGTGGCTTGCCAAAGAAGACGGCCAGAGCCTTACTCGACCTCGAAGACAAGGACTACGTCCCCATCATTCGTGACCCGAAGACCACAAATTCCGAAACTGAGGCTGTGTTTTATTTTCCTGGTTGCGGTTCCGAGCGACTGTTCAGCCAGGTCGGTCTGGCGACCCAGGCCATGTTGTGGCACGCTGGCGTGCAGACGGTTTTGCCGCCGGGCTATTTGTGCTGCGGCTATCCGCAGCGCGGTGCCGGCCAGTTCGACAAGGCGGAAAAGATCATCACCGACAACCGGGTTCTGTTTCACCGCGTCGCCAATACCTTGAACTACCTGGATATCAAGACCGTGGTTGTGAGTTGTGGCACCTGTTACGACCAGTTGCAGGATTATGAATTCGACCAGATCTTTCCTGGTAGCCGCATCATCGATATTCATGAATACCTGCTGGAGAAAGGTATTGTCCTGAAGGATGCGGGCTCGTTCCTGTTCCACGATCCCTGCCACAGCCCGATGAAATTGCAGGAGCCCATCACGACGGTCAGAGCCCTGCTGGGCGACAAAGTTGTTCAGTCAGAACGTTGCTGTGGTGAGTCTGGCACTCTCGCGCTGAACCGCCCCGACGTGTCGACGCAAGTGCGCTTTCGCAAGGAAGAAGAAATCCGCAAAGGTGAAGCCCAACTGCGAGAAATGGGGGGGGTCAGCGCGAAACAAAACCTGAAAATTCTGACCTCCTGCCCGGCTTGCCTGCAAGGCCTGAGCCGTTTTGGCGATGACTTGCAGAACGGTCTGCTGCAAGCGGACTACATCGTGGTCGAAATGGCGAACCAGATTCTGGGCGACCAGTGGCTGCCGCAGTACGTCAGATCTGCCAACGACGGTGGTATTGAACGTGTGCTGGTTTAGATGATGACGAGTCCAGTGTGTCCGCTATGTACCGATGTCGGCGGTTCGATCATATTTCAGAGTGAAAAGTTTCGACTTATTCGTGCCGATGAAGCTGATTTTCCGGCCTTTTACCGGGTCGTGTGGACTGCCCATGTAGCCGAGTTGTCTGACCTTGACGAAGCCGATCGAAGCCTGTGCATGGCGATAGTGACCGAGGTCGAGCGAGCTCTGCGCACACATCTGCAGCCGACCAAGATCAATCTGGCGGCCTTGGGTAATGTGGTGCCGCATTTGCATTGGCACGTGATTGCCAGGTTTGATTGGGATACCCATTTCCCGGCGCCGGTCTGGGCAGTGGCAAGGCGGCCGGTTGATAGGGAGCGTTTGCAGGTGTTACGCGGCAAACTGCAGACTGCAGAGCAGGATATGGCAGGCCGGTTGGCGCCTTTGGTGTCAAGTTGACCTTAAGTTTGGGTCGCCGAAATTTCCATGATTTAATGCCAGCTTGATAGCCATTCGGTAGTCGTGGCCGCTGGGCAGCATCGAGTGTTTTGTCGACTCATGTTTTGAGTTACCAGGAGTGAAATTTAAATGGCAGGTTTGCAATCAGGCGCTCCGACGCCGCAGGCTATTACGGTACACAGCCAGTCAAGGGTGCTGGAGGTGAGCTTTTCCGATGGTGCCGAGTTTCGCATTCGGTTTGAGCTGATGCGCGTTTACTCGCCGTCAGCCGATGTTCAGGGCCACGGACCAGGGCAGGAGGTTTTGCAGACCGGCAAGCGGGAGGTGTTGCTGACCGGACTCGAGCCAGTCGGTAACTACGCTGTACAGCCGACCTTTTCGGATGGTCATAGCACAGGTATCTTTTCCTGGGACTATCTGTATTTCCTGGGCTCAAAACAGGACCAGTTGTGGGCTGACTACTTGGCGCGTCTGACTGCGGCGGGTGTCGAGCGCGATGCGCCGATGCCTGAAAAGGGTGGATCCTCCTGCGCCAGTCATTGAATTAAGATCGCAGACATGACAACAACACATTTTGGTTACCGTTCGGTTGATGAGGCCGAAAAGGCAAAACATGTGCGTGGCGTGTTTGATTCGGTAGCGCCCAAATACGATCTGATGAACGACTTGATGTCGATGGGATTGCATCGAGTCTGGAAAGCGTACACGGTGCTGGTGGCGGATCTCCATGAGGGCTATCAGGTGTTGGACATTGCTGGCGGTACCGGTGATCTGGCGCTGGCGTTTTCAAAAAAGGTAGGGAAAAGCGGTCGAGTGGTGCACACCGATATCAACGAGGCGATGCTGCGCACCGGACGTGACCGTTTGCTGGATGCCGGCGTGGTCTTGCCGACCCTGGTTTGTGATGCTGAGAAGTTGCCGTTCCGCGGCAACCACTTTGACGTCGTGAGTGTTGCCTTCGGTTTGCGCAACATGACGCACAAGGACATAGCCTTGGCGGAGATGAACCGCGTACTCAAGCCATCGGGCAAGTTACTGGTGCTGGAGTTTTCGAAAGTGGCACCGCCTCTGGAAAAAATTTATGACTGGTATTCCTTCAATATCCTACCCAAACTGGGTGGGCTGGTCGCAGGCGACGATGCAAGTTATCGTTACCTGGCCGAGTCCATTCGCATGCATCCGGGGCAGGAAGCGTTGAAAGAGTTGATGAAGAAAAGCGGGTTTGGCCATGTGGACTACCATAATCTAACGGCTGGTTTGGTGGCTTTACACGTTGGAATCAAGTGCTGAAGCTTGAGATTTGGGGTAGAGTCTTCAACTAAGCGATTGAATATTTAGGAGATGGTATGAAATTTTGGTCCTTGTTACTGCTTGTTTTTTTGCTGCTGACTGGCGTTAATGCGGAGGCAGCAAAGCGCTTGGGCGGCGGTCGTTCGATCGGCCAGCAGTCCAGTAATGTGACGCAACGGCAGGCGGCGCCGGCACAAGGTGCGGTAAAGCCGACGGCGCCAGCGCCTACTCCGGCGACCCCGCCTGCGGCGCCTAAGAGACCCTGGGGCGCCATGCTGGGGGGTTTAGCGGCCGGGCTGGGATTGGCGTGGCTGGCAAACTCGCTGGGCATTGGGGGTGCTGTCGCCGAGTTCATGATGTTTGCCGTGCTTGCAATCGTCATCATGATGGCCATCGGCTGGTTTATGCGGTCTCGCAGAGCGGCGCAATTGCAGAGCCCATCGCCCAATCCGTCAAATGCGCCATTCGCATTTCAGGGCGCATCGCCGGCCAGCACGGCTCAAACTCCGGCCAGTTACAAGCCTGAAAATGTGGGTAACGACGCGTCCGCCCGACCCTGGGAACGTAGCAATTCAATATTTGGTGCGCTGAAGACGGGGTCAGAACCTGAAGGTTCAATCATCGGTTCGGCTGTGGCCAGTTCGCCGAATTGGGTCATTCCGGCTGGTTTCGACGTTGAAGGTTTTCTGAGCGCAGCGAAGGCCAACTTCGTATCCTTGCAGGCGGCTTGGGACAAGTCGGATATCGATGCGCTGCGCGTCATGATGACAGACGCCATGCTGGTAGAAATTCGGGCCCAATTGGCAGAACGAGCAGTGCAAACTGCCGGTACAGACCATCATACCGAGGTCGTCATGATTGACGCGCAACTGCTTGGCATCGAAGAGCTGGCACAGGAGTACATGGCGAGCGTCGAGTTTTCCGGCATGATCCGCGAGGAGCCTTCGGCAGGTCCAAGCCCGTTCCGCGAAGTATGGAACATGACAAAGTCCAAGGCTGGAAACAGTGGCTGGCTGGTGGCCGGGGTACAGACTTTGCAATAGAGTTTGCGCAGTTTCAGGGAATAATAGGGGGCTATGGCATCACAGTCCCCTTTTTCATGGCTGGAAGGTCTTCTCCAGAGCCTACCGTTTTCTGATTTACAGCCTCCAGCATGGGCCGTCGATGAGGCGCAGCGCCGCATCGTACTGCTGCTCAACCACATCCTGATGCAGGAGCCCGAAGCATGCAGCCGCCTTGTCAGGCAAAAAGGACGGGTCATGCAACTGCAATGGCGCGCATTTTCCATTCGGTTGGCGGCAACCAACGCCGGTCTGCTGGACTTGGCTGCGCACGACGCCAAGCCTGACCTTTTATTGGAACTCAGCGAAGCGTCGCCTTTGGTTTTGGCACAGGGATTGTTGCGCGGCGAACGGCCGCTGGTCCGGGTCGCTGGCGACGTCCAGTTTGCAGCCGAAATCAACTGGCTGGTTGATCATGTCCGATGGGAGATGGAAGAGGACCTCGCACGGGTTGTGGGTGACGCAGCGGCGTACACCCTCGCTCAGGCTGGCCAAGCAGTGGTCAAGGCTTTGCGTCAGTTCATTGACGCGTCGGTGACCAGCAGTCCCGACAAGGCTTCGACATGACGCGCCTGTATCGGGGCGTCTTTATTTTTTGGGTGCTGTTTCGCTACGGTCTCGATCAACTGTTTCTGACCAGTTTTCAGAAACCCTGGCTGAATGCGCTGGCCAGAATCCTTTCCGCCGGGCGCACTCTTGACGCGTCACGCGGTCAACGGATTCGTCAGGCGCTAGAGCGATTAGGGCCCATTTTTGTGAAATTTGGGCAGGTACTGTCGACGCGGCGCGACCTGTTGCCGATGGATATGGCCGACGAGTTGGCCAAATTGCAGGATCGGGTACCACCCTTTAGCAGCGATGTGGCGATTGCCACCATTGAGCGCGCATTTCAAAAGAAGCTCGAGGACATCTTTGTCTCCTTTGATCGGGAACCGATCGCCAGCGCTTCGATTGCACAGGTTCATTTTGCCGTGTTGAAAAATCGCGACGGCAAGGCGCGGGAGGTTGCCGTCAAGGTACTCCGCCCTGGCATGCTGTTGGCGATCGAAAAAGACTTGAGTCTGCTGCGCATGATGGCCGCATGGGTGGACAGCATTTCAAGCGCTGGTCGGCGCTTGAAGCCGCGTGAAGTGGTGGCTGAATTCGACAAGTACCTGCATGACGAGCTCGATCTGGTTCGAGAGGCGGCGAGTGCAGCGCAACTGCGTCGCAACATGGCGGGGCTCGATTTGGTGATGGTTCCGGAAATGTTTTGGGACTATTGCATGCCTGATGTCATTGTCATGGAGCGCATGCATGGGGTTCCTATCAGTCAGGTTGACCGTTTGCGTTCAGCCGGTGTGGACATTCCAAAGCTGGCCCGGGACGGCGTGACGATTTTTTTTACACAGGTATTTCGAGACGGTTTCTTTCACGCCGACATGCACCCTGGCAATATTCAGGTCAGTATTGAGCCGGCGACGTTTGGGCGCTATATATCGCTGGATTTTGGCATTATTGGCACACTCAGTCGATCCGATAAAGAGTATCTCGCCCATAACTTCACAGCATTTTTCCGGCGTGATTACAAACGGGTTGCCGAGTTGCATATAGAGTCGGGGTGGGTGCCGACAACGACGCGGGTCGACGAACTGGAATCGGCAATCCGCTCAGTTTGTGAGCCCTACTTTGACCGACCTCTCAGGGAGTTTTCTTTGGGCCTGGTGTTGATGCGCCTGTTTCAGACTTCCAGACGGTTTTCCGTTGAAATTCAGCCGCAACTGGTATTGCTGCAAAAAACTCTGCTCAACATTGAGGGGCTGGGTCGGCAGCTGGATCCCGACCTTGATCTTTGGAATACCGCCAAGCCGTTTCTGGAACAGTGGATGATCGACCAGATTGGACCCAAAAAACTGCTCGAGGAACTTCGCAATGAGGCGCCCCTTTATGCCAAATTGATACCGGAATTACCGAGACTTTTGGCTGACTTTCTCAAACGCGGCCATTCTGGATCATTCGATGGGTTTGATGAACTGTTGCTGGAGCAAAGACGGACCAACCGCCTGTTACAAGGTATCGTTTATGGCTGTATTGGCTTTGTGCTGGGTATCGTCGCCATGCAAATGATCGCCCACCTTCGTCATTTCTGATCGGCCGCAATCGGCGCATGGGCGGATTCAGTCGGGGCTTTATAATTAGAAGCTTTGCAACCTGTAATCCGAGCCCTATCGTCATGCCAATCTACGCTTACAAATGCGAGTCCTGTGGATTTGCCAAAGATGTATTGCAAAAACTGTCGGATTCGCCACTGACCGACTGCCCATCCTGTGCTGCTTCTGTTTTCAAGAAACAACTGACGGCGGCTGGGTTTCAGCTTAAGGGCTCCGGCTGGTACGCAACAGATTTCAAAGGGGGCGCGGCTGCAAGCGACACCAACCCGGGCAAGCCCGAGACGCCGTCAACCGTGCCAGATGGCGCTGGCACTGCCAAAGCCCCGGTTGAAAAAGCTGTTTCGACGGCGCCAACTGCGAGCGGCGGTTGTGGTGGTGCATGTGCCTGTCATTGATAGGGCTCCCGCCTGAAATAACCAGATAATTCCCGTGCCACTGAAAAAATACCTACTCACCGGACTGCTGGTCTGGTTGCCACTGGCGATCACGCTATGGGTTCTGCTGTGGCTGGTGGGGCTGCTTGACTCCATTTTTGGTGGTTTTTTGACGGGTCTGGCGGCCTTTACCTCGGAGTCTGCAAACGTTTTTATTGAGCGACTACGTCACATTCCGGGTTTGGGAGTCGTTCTGGTCTTCACCGGTTTGTTGATTACGGGAGCATTGGTCACCAATGTGGCGGGACGCTGGTGGTTGGCACAGTGGGACAAGTTGTTCGCCCATATTCCCGTTTTCAAGTCGATTTACAACGCCGTAAAAAAAGTATCGGATACACTTTTTTCCAGTAGCGGCAATGCATTTCGCAAGGCTTTGCTGATTCAGTATCCCCGTGCGGGCACATGGACTATCGCGTTTCAGACGGGTACCCCCAGCGGTGAGGTGGCACAACACCTCGGACCGGATTTCGTCAGTGTGTATGTGCCAACAACCCCTAACCCGACCAGCGGATTTTTCCTGATACTGCCACGAGCTGACGTCATCGAGCTGAACATCACCGTGGATGAGGCACTTACTTATGTAATCTCCATGGGTTCGGTGGCACCAACCGCCTCGATTGGCGACCGACCCAAATAGTTTGTTTGTTTTAAACCTGTGCCACCCCAGGAGGTGGCTTTGAAAGTTGTCTATGGCTATGCGTTCCCATTACTGCGGTCTCGTGACCGAAGCTCTTCTAGGTCAGACTGTCAGCCTGTGCGGCTGGGTCAATCGACGCCGAGACCATGGCGGTGTGATCTTTGTCGATATTCGCGATCGTGAGGGTTATGTGCAGGTGGTTTGTGACCCTGATCGTGCGGCCATGTTCGCACTGGCGGAGGGCTTGCGCAACGAGTTTTGCATACAGGTCAAGGGGCTGGTGCGAGAACGGCCAGCCGGCACCGTCAACGAAGGCCTGAAGAGCGGTAAGGTCGAGGTGTTGTGTCACGAGTTGACTGTGCTCAATCCGTCTGTCACGCCACCGTTTCAACTCGATGATGAGAGTTTGAGCGAGACCACCCGTCTGACGCATCGGGTGCTTGATCTGCGCCGCCCTTATATGCAGAACAACCTGATGCTACGTTACCGGGTGGCTATGGAGGTGCGCAAGTATCTGGATGCCAATGGGTTCATTGACATTGAAACACCCATGCTAGGGAAATCTACACCTGAGGGCGCGCGCGATTACCTTGTTCCCAGTCGTGTGCACGAAGGTCATTTTTTCGCCTTGCCGCAAAGCCCTCAGTTGTTCAAACAATTGTTGATGGTGGCCGGATATGACCGCTACTATCAAATCACAAAATGCTTCCGCGATGAAGATTTGCGCGCTGACCGCCAGCCCGAATTTACGCAGATCGATATCGAGACGTCTTTCCTGACCGAGCTGGACATCCGTGATCTGGTGCAGGGCATGATCACCACGATATTCAAGAACACTTTGAATGTCGACCTGGGAGAATTCCCTGTGATGACCTATGGCGAAGCCATGCGTCGTTTTGGGTCTGACAAACCTGATTTGCGGGTCAAGCTTGAGTTCACTGAATTGACTGATGCGATGGTCGATGTCGATTTCAAGGTGTTCTCCGGAGCAGCCACCATGAAGGACGGCCGTGTGGTGGGGCTGCGCGTCCCCGGTGGAGCGCGTGAGTCGGGCGGTTTGAGCCGCAGTGAAATTGATGCCTATGCTGACTTCGTCAAAATTTATGGTGCCAAGGGATTGGCCTACATAAAAGTCAATGATTTGAGCAAGGGTCCTGGAGACAAGAATCTTCGTTGGCCGGGTTTGCAAAGTCCGGTCATCAAGAACCTTCACGACAAGGCAATCGCTGAAGTGTTGACGCGGACCGGCGCGCAAGACGGGGACCTGAATTTCTTCGGAGCTGACAAGGCGAAAATCGCAAACGATGCGATGGGTGCCTTGCGCATCAAGATTGGGCACAGTGAATTTGGCAAGAAGAATGCGCTGTTTGAGAATGCCTGGCGTCCGTTGTGGGTGGTTGATTTCCCGATGTTCGAGTATGACGAGGAAGCGCAACGCTACACTGCCGTGCACCATCCCTTTACCGCTCCCAAGGAGGGTCATGAAGACTGGATGGTGACGGCGCCCGAGAAATGCATTTCCCAGGGCTACGACATGGTGCTCAACGGTTGGGAAATGGGTGGTGGTTCGGTTCGTATTCACCGTGCCGATGTTCAACAAAAAGTGTTTGACGCCTTGAAGATAACACCAGAAGAAGCGCAGGAGAAGTTCGGTTTCTTGCTGGATGCCCTTCAGTACGGTGCGCCTCCGCATGGCGGTCTGGCTTTTGGCCTCGACCGCATCATTACCCTGATGACGGGGGCTGAGTCGATTCGCGATGTGATAGCCTTCCCAAAAACGCAGCGCGCCCAGTGTTTGCTGACGCAGGCACCGTCCCGTGTGGATGAAAAGCAGCTGCGCGAATTGCACATCAGATTACGCACGTCCGAGCCGGTTAAGTCGAATTGATCACATTCCGGATTTAAGCTTCAGGCAAAATAAAAGGGCGCTCAAACAGCACCCTTTCTTATGCTCCACGTCTACAAGATTCCTGAATCCGTGCTGGTGGTCATTTACACGCCAGAGCTGGAAGTGCTTTTAATCAAAAGGGCGGACGCCGTCGATTTTTGGCAATCCGTGACTGGCAGTAAAGACGCGTTTGAAGAGACCTACCAGCAGACCGCTGTGCGCGAGGTGCACGAGGAGACCGGAATTGAATGTGCTTCGGAAACCTTGGCCGGACCCAGCTTACTGGACTGGAACCTGGAGAATGAGTACGACATCTATCCTCATTGGCAGCCGCGTTATGCGCCGGGTGTAACCCGCAACACGGAACACTTGTTTGGCCTGGGGTTGCCCAAGAGGGTGCCGGTTTGTCTGAGCCCGCGCGAGCACTTGGCTTACCAGTGGTTGCCGTATCGGCAGGCCGCAGCGCAATGTTTCTCACCTTCCAATGCGGAGGCCATATTGATGTTGCCGAGATTCCTCAAGAACGAAGTGCAGCCGTGAACACGATTCGGGTTGCCACTTACAACATCCACAAAGGTGTGCAAGGAGTTGGTCCCCGGCGCCGACTCGAAATCCACAATCTGGGTCATGCGGTAGAGCAAATGGACGCCGACATCGTTTGTTTGCAGGAGGTCCGCAAATTGCACCGCCGTGAAGAGAGCCATTTCGCGCGCTGGCCAGATCTACCGCAGGCCAATTTTCTGGCGCCCGAGGGTTACGAGGCCGTCTATCGGACCAATGCACTGACCCGGCATGGCGAACATGGCAATGCCGTGCTCTCGCGTTGGCCGGTATTGACGCATCAGCACGAGGATATTTCGGATCATCGATTTGAGCAACGTGGTCTGCTACATGTGGAGGTGCAGGTGCATGGACAAACCTTGCATGTCATGGTCCTGCACCTTGGGTTGATTCGCTCCAGCCGCACGCGCCAGGTGGCCCAATTGCAGCGCTTCATCGAGCGTGAAGTCCCACCCGATGCACCGCTGCTGGTGGCCGGCGATTTCAATGATTGGGGAAATCTGGTTGAGCAGGCTATGGAAAACGCCAATTTAGTCAGCTTTAAGGGGCCGAATCAGTTGACTTTTCCGGCCCGCTTGCCCTTGGTACAACTGGATTACGTGTATGCCAGAGGGTTGATACCGATTGCTGTTGAGGTGCCTCGGGGACGAATCTGGTGGCGCATGTCGGATCACTTGCCATTGATTGCCGAATTCAGTCTGCCAAAAGTTCAAACGTTGCCAGCCACAAGGTAGCGTTGCCGTTCCCTTCAATGTGAACAGGCCCTAGAAATATGCAGCAACTCCGATCAGGTCATCAGGTTCAATTGCTGCAGGGAGCGCAAGCATTTTTTCCTGCGTTGGTGACGGCCATTGATTCCAGTGCGCACGAGGTCCGGGTCGAAACTTACATCTTCAATGTCGTGTCTACGGGCGAGCAGGTGGCCAACGCGCTGGAGCGAGCGGCGCTGCGAGGAGTAGCGGTCTATCTGGCGATCGACGGTGTTGGCACGCCAAGTATCCCTGTTGAATGGGCTGATCGTTTTGATGCGGCGGGTGTCAAGTGGACTATCTTTTCACCTTTGGGGCGAATCGGCGTGTTCATTCCCAGTCGCTGGCGGCGTTTGCACCGAAAGTTGTGCGTGATCGATGGAACTGTGGCATTTTGTGGCGGTATCAACGTATTGGATGACTTTTTTGACCCGAACTACGGTCAACTTGATACACCACGGCTTGATTTTGCCGTTTGCGTGAAGGGTCCCCTGGTACAGGCGGTGCACGAAGCCATGGCCAGGTTCTGGTGGCGTCTGCAAGCTGTCAGCACGGCTCGTCAAAGTGATTTTTCAGCCACCTGGGAGGCTTTGCAGGAGGCGGTAATGCTGACATTGAATCGACCGAACGGCGACGTGGGCGAACCGTTGCAGAGTGCTGAAAACCGGAATACGCATGCGCAATTGGTATTGCGGGACAACCTGCGCAATCGAAGCCGCATTGAGCGTTGCTACCGCAAGGCAATTGGCACAGCGCGCGAGGAAATTCTTATTGCGAACGCCTATTTCTTGCCAGGCCGAAAGTTGCGCAAAGGCTTGATTCTTGCGGCGCGGCGTGGGGTTAGGGTACGTTTGTTGTTGCACGGCCGCTACGAATATTTCATGCAGTATTACGCTACCCGACCGGTCTACGGCGCCCTGTTGGCGGCGGGTATTGAGATTTACGAATACTCCGCCGGCTTTCTGCATGCCAAAGTTGCGGTGATCGATGGCCACTGGGCGACTGTGGGGTCCTCTAATCTGGACCCTTTGAGCTTGTTGTTGGCCCGTGAGGCCAATGTGGTGGTGGAGGATGTGGCTTTCGCCCAGGAATTGCGAACGCGACTTGAGAGCGCCATTGCCCAAGGAGGAGTTCAGATCGACGCCGCTGATTACGCAAACCGGCCTTGGCGTCGGCGTCTGTTAGACCGACTGGCGTTTGGTTTTATGCGCGTACTGATATTCCTGCATGGAAAACGCTATTAATAAGATAGCTGCTCAAGCTTGTTTGCAAAGGGGAAATGGTCAATAAACCCTACAAGTAAAACGCTGCTAACATCATTCCATGTTAATGAAAAGTCAAAGCACCATGAACCCAGTCGCTGCTGAAGAGGGCATACCCGTATCGGTCAAAATCCGGGAGCGCCTGGTTGCGTCACGCAAACGCTTCAATGCCAACGACAACATTGCCGAATTCATTGAACCGGGAGAACTGGAACTCCTGCTGGACGAGGTGGAAGACAAGATGCAAGCTGTCTTACGAAGCTTGGTGATTGACATCGAGCATGATCACAACACGGATGAGACGGCGCGCCGCGTTGCCAAGATGTATCTGCAAGAGGTGTTTCGCGGACGTTACGTCAGTGCCCCGCCGATCACCGAATTTCCCAATGCGGAGCATCTCAATGAGTTGATGATTGTTGGTCCCATCACTGTGCGCAGTGCCTGCAGTCACCACCTTTGTCCGGTCATCGGACAGGTCTGGATTGGGGTGCTTCCAAATGAACACACCAACGTGATCGGATTGTCCAAGTACGCACGCTTGGCTGAGTGGGTCATGGGCAGGCCACAGATTCAGGAAGAGGCGGTGGTCCAGCT
>JBBQZA010000028.1:0-21323 GCA_038208175.1 Burkholderiales bacterium | reverse complement strand
CTGTTTGCCATTGGCCCAGGGTGTTCCGTTCGGCGAATAGGCTCCGGTACGGTAGACCAGCAACGGGAAAAACTGCTCTTTGGCTTGCGCGTAGACGCTGGTGCTTAGCGTAGTGGCGCTGGAAGCCAGCACAGCCGCAGTTAAGACGAGTCGAGAAAGCTTCATGGTGTCTCCTTTGGGTGAATAAATTGAAGCAGGGGGGAACGAAAAGAAGTCAATGCGGGAAGGGCCACAGCCGAAGCTTTTGTTTGCCTATGGTCCACAATTTGGCCAAGCCGTGGGGCTCCACAATCAGGAACCAGACGATCAGGGCGCCAAAAATCATGAGTTCGGCGTGCGAGGCCGCAGCGGTCGAGATGTTCAGACCCACCACACTTCCCAGTAAGGGCAGGAATTGGTTGAGCGCAATCGGCAACAGCACAATGAAGGCCGCACCAAAAAAGCTGCCCATGATGGAGCCCATGCCACCAATAATGACCATGAACAGCAGCTTGAATGAGATATCGACCGAGAAAGCGGCCGGCTCCCAGGATCCGAGGTAAACAAAGCCCCACAGGGCACCCGCCACACCGATGATGAAGGAACTGACGGCAAACGCGCTGAGCTTGGCAAACATGGGTCGAATGCCAATCACCGCCGCAGCCACATCCATGTCACGAATGGCCATCCATTCACGACCGATGGCGCTTCGCACCAGATTCTTGGTCAGTAACGCAATCACCGCTAACAGACTGAGGCAAAAGATGTACTTGGACAGGGGGCTCTCAATCGGCAGGCCCAGCACCTGAAGACCCGATACCGCGACTGAGCCAGAAGAAGAATCGTTAGTGAACCACTTGACGCGCAGGAACATCCAGTCAGCGAAGAATTGCGCCGCCAGCGTGGCCACTGCCAGGTACAAGCCTTTGACACGCAGGCTCGGCAGGCCGAACAGAATGCCGAATGCGGTAGAACACAGTCCACCCAATACCAAAGCTGGGATCAAGGGCATGCTAGGAACACGGACAAAAAAATTGAAAGCGGCATAGGCGCCAACCGCCATGAAGGCGCCAGAACCAAGCGAGATCTGGCCACAATAGCCGACCAGGACATTGACACCCAAGGCGGCCAGCGACATGATCAAAAAGGGAATCAAAATAGCGCGGTACATGTAGTCGCTGGCCAGCATCGGCACCACCACGTAAGCAGCGGCAACAATCAACAACACAGCCCACCGATCTTGCGTAATCGGGAAGATCTGGCTGTCGGCCCGATAGCTGGTTTTGAACTGGCCGTTTTCTCGGTAAAACATGATTCTTCTTTTCTTGTGAGCGGTCAGACGCGGTCAATGATTTTCTCGCCGTACAAGCCTTGCGGCCTGAACAGCAGGAACACCAGAGCCAATACGTAGGCAAACCAGATTTCAATACCACCGCCGACATAAGGCCCCAAAAACACTTCTGACAGTTTTTCACCAACTCCGATGATGAGCCCGCCGACAATGGCACCTGGGACCGATGTCAGGCCACCCAGGATGACAACGGGCAAGGCGCGCAGGGCAACTGTAGTGAGCGAAAACTGTACACCCAGTTTGCTGCCCCAGATCATTCCTGCCACCAGCGCGACTACACCCGCAACACACCAGACAATGACCCAGATGCGATTGAGCGGAATGCCAATCGACTGCGCGGCCTGATGGTCATCGGCCACCGCTCGCAAGGCGCGTCCAGTGGTCGTTTTTTGAAAGAATACCGTCAACGATGCGACCAGCACGGCAGCAATCAGAGCTGCATAAAGGTCTTCCTTGTTGATCATGATGCCACCTTCGAGCAAGGACTCAAAAGCCATGATGGGATCCTTGGGCATGCCGATGTCAATCTTGTAGATGTCGTTGCCGAAGATGCTTTGTCCCAAACCCTCAAGAAAGTAGGAGATGCCCAACGTTGCCATCAGCAAGGTAGCGGCTTCCTGATTGACCAGGTGGCGCAATACCAGCCGCTCGATGACCCAGGCAACAGCAAACATGATGGCCCCGGCAATGATGAAGGCCAGCACGTTGGCCAGCACTGGATTGGACACGCCGATCAAACCGGGTATCCATTCAGCGAAGCGGGCCATGGCCAGCGCTGCGAACAACACCATGGCGCCTTGTCCGAAGTTGAAAACGCCGGAGGCTTTGTAGATCAGCACAAAGCCCAACGCGACCAGGGAATAAAGCATTCCGGCCATCAGTCCACCGAGAACAGTTTCGAGGAAAAATCCCATAGTTACCTTCAGTGTGAAGTGCCAAGATAGGCACTGATCACTTCTTCGTTGTTACGTACTTCGTCGGGGGTGCCATCGCCTATCTTCTTGCCATAGTCAAGCACCACGACGCGGTCTGAAATATCCATGACGACGCCCATGTCGTGCTCGATCAACACCACGGTAGTGCCGAACTCTTCGTTCACATCAAGCACAAAGCGGCACATGTCCTGCTTCTCTTCCACGTTCATACCGGCCATCGGTTCATCGAGCAGCAAAACCTGCGGCTCCATGGCCAGCGCGCGCCCCAAGTCAACGCGCTTTTGTAGTCCATAGGGGAGTTGGCCGACCGGGGTCTTGCGATGGGCCTGAATTTCCAGAAAATCGATGATGTGCTCAACCGCTTCGCGGTGCTGCTCTTCTTCCCGTTGCGCCGGGCCAATACGCAAGGCCTGCAACAACAAGTTGCTTTTGATGTGCAGATTGCGCCCGGTCATGATGTTGTCGATGACGCTCATGCCCTTGAACAGCGCAAGGCTCTGGAACGTGCGCCCGATCCCCATCACCGCCACCTGGTGCGAGTCCATGTGGCTGAATGATTTGCCGCGAAAGGCAATAGAGCCCTTTTGCGGGGTGTAGACACCGTTGATGCAATTGAGCATGGAGCTTTTGCCGGCACCGTTGGGCCCGATGATGGCCCTAATTTCATGCTCACGAACGTTGAACGAAATATCTGTTAGCGCCTTGACGCCACCAAAACTCAGAGAAATGTTGTTGACATCAAGAATGACGTCGCCGATTTTTTTGATCGTCATGCTGCCGCCTTGACCGGTACAAAGGTCTTGGTATCTTCTATTCTCAGCGTGGCACTGACGCTGCCGCTGCGGCCATCTTCGAACTTGACCAGGGTTTCTATGAACTGCTCGGTCTTGCCGCCGTACAAAGCGTCGATCAGGACATCGTATTTCTCGGCAATTAAGCCACGGCGAACTTTGTTGGTGCGGGTCAATTCACCGTCATCAGCATCAAGTTCCTTGTGCAGCACCAGAAAACGGCTCACTTGCGAGCCGGCCAGCAACACGTCCACGCTGAGGTCGGCGTTGACTTTTTCAACGCACTCCTTAATCAATTGATAGACCTCGGGCTTTTGTGCCAGATCGGTGTAACCGGCATACGGCAGGTTGCGGCGTTCAGCCCAGTTGCCGACGGCGTCAAAATCGATATTGATCATGACGCAGACTTTTTCCCGGCCATCACCATAGGCCACCACTTCCTTGATGTGGGGAAAAAACTTGAGTTTGTTCTCGACGTACTTGGGGGCAAACATGGCGCCGTCATTGGCACCGCCCTTGATGCGCCCCACGTCTTTAACGCGGTCGATGATTTTGAGGTGGCCGTGGGCATCGAGAAAACCGGCATCGCTGGTGTGGTACCAGCCGTCTGCGCTCAGCACTTCAGCTGTGGCCGCCGGGTTCTTGAAATACTCTTTCAACAGCCCGGGCGACTTGACCAAAATTTCGCCGTTTTCCGCAACCTTGATTTCGACACCGGCGCAAGGCACGCCCACTGTGTCGGCACGCGCTTCGTTATCCGGTTGCAGGCAAACGAAGACCGCGGTCTCGGTGGAACCGTAGAGCTGCTTCAGGTTGATGCCTATGGAACGGTAGAAGCTGAACAGATCCGGGCCGATCGCCTCGCCGGCGGTATAGGCAACGCGTACGCGGCTCATGCCCAGGTTGTTGCGCAGCGGACCGTAGACCAGCAGATTGCCCAGTGCGTAAAGAATCGAATTAGTGAATCCAATGGGCTTGCCATCCATGCGGGTAGGACCGACCCGTTTAGCCACACTCATGAAGTAATGAAACATGCGACGCTTGAGGCTGCCGGCATCTTCCATGCGAATCATCACGCTGGTGAGCAGACCCTCGAAGACGCGCGGCGGTGCAAAGTAATAGGTGGGCCCGACTTCTTTCAGGTCGATCGTGACAGTGGCCGCTGACTCGGGGCAATTCACCACATAACCGCAGGCCAGCCACTGCGCATAGCTGAAAATATTCTGACCGATCCAGGCCGGCGGCAAATAGGCCAGCACATCTTCGCTGTGGGTCAGTTTGTCAAACTCCTGGCCAGCCCGGGCCCGGTTTAGCAAGGAATCATGGGTGTGCACCACGCCCTTCGGATTGCCGGTAGTACCCGAGGTAAAGAACATGGCGGCCACATGATCGGGCTTGGCCTGATTCACCGCCGCCTGCAGGAAGCCGGTGTTTTGGGCGGCAAATGCCTTTCCCGTTTCCAGCAGACTGTCCAGAGCCTCCAGGCCGGTCTCCTCGTAGTTTCTTAGGCCGCGTGGATCGTCAAAGTAGATGTTGGAGAGTTGCGGGCACTCGGCACGGATTTCCAGTAGCTTGTCGACCTGCTCCTGGTCCTCGGCAAAGGCAAAACGCACTTCAGCGTTGTTGATGGGGAAGATGCACTCGGGGGCCGCTGCATCCTGGTACAGGGGAACCGGGATGGCGCCAATCGACTGAGCCGCCAGCATGGTGGCATACAAGCGGGGGCGATTGGCACCAATCACGATCATGTGTTCGCCGCGACGCAGTCCAGCCAGATGCAGGCCACAGGCCAACTGGGTCACCAGCGCTGCCAGGTCACCCCAAGTCAAGGCCTGCCAGATGCCGTACTCTTTCTCGCGCATGGCAGGCTCGTTTGGCCGCTGTGCTGCGTGATCCAGAAGAAGTTGAGGAAATGTGGTCTGCATCCCGGGGCCTTGCTGTTCGAATGGGGTGAATAATAGACATTCATTTGACGTCAGGTTGTCGTTTGGATGACAATTTGAATCATTCTGAGTAGGTGTTTTCCCTGCACTTTTTTGACAATTCGGAGGTCGATGGGTCGATGAACTACGACAAGTCCCTGCATCAGCGCAGGCGCCCGTTAACGGCGGCTGAACTGGATGCCATTCCGTGGATTGCGCTACTGTCTCCCGCTGAGCGACAGCGAGCGGCCGACGATCTCAGAATCACCGAAGCCAGTCCCGGTGAATATGTTTGCCGCACCGGGCGCCCGGTCACCTACTGGTTCGGCGTGGTCGACGGTTTGCTCAAAATGAGCAGCGACAACGCTGAAGGCAAGACAATGACCTTTATCGGCATGCCCCCCGGGGGCTGGTTTGGAGAGGGTACTGCCTTGAAGCGCGAAAGCTATCGTTACAACATACAGGCGCTGCGTAACAGCCGGGTGGCCGGCCTGCACGTGGACACCTTTCATTGGTTGCTGGATCACTCGATTGGATTCAACCGATTCATCATGAACCAGTTGAATGAACGTCTTGGCCAATTCATTGCTGCACGTGAAATCGACCGCATGACCAACCCAGATATCCGGGTTGCGCGCAGCCTGGCCGCACTTTTCAATCCGGTGCTGTATCCGGGGGTGGGTGAGGTGCTGCGCATCACGCAGCAGGAACTGGCTTATCTGGTGGGCCTGTCCCGTCAGCGCGTCAACAAGGCCCTGACGACGCTGGCTGAACAGGGCTCGATCCGGATCGAATATGGTGGCCTGCGGGTTTTGAACTTGCAAGCTTTGCGTGCCGCTGTTTTTACCAGCAAACCTGCTGTTTAATAGCGCTTGTCCCAATGTGGTTCCAAGATAAACAATACTTAAGGTGACTTCGATGACATCAGTGCTTAGATACGTGCGTCGTGCACTCGTTGTGATTTCAGGCCTTGCCATGCTCTCTTCGGTCAATCAGGTCGTGGCACAAACTGCGTGGCCGACCAAGCCGGTCAGAATTGTGGTGCCCTTTGCGGCCGGCGGCACGACCGACATTCTGGCCCGCGCCGTGGCGCCCGAGTTGTCAAAGGTGTTTGGTCAGTCCGTCATTGTGGACAATCGTGGCGGCGCGGGCGGCAATCTGGGCGCTGACATTGTTGCCAAGGCGGCGCCTGATGGCTATACCCTGTTGATGGGGACGGTCGGCACGCATGGCATCAACAAGTCGCTTTACAGTCGTATGCCGTATGACCCGCAAAAAGACTTTGCGCCTGTCACGCTGGTGGCGGGGGTGCCCAATGTGATGGTGATGCAGGCTGAAAAGGCCAAAACACTGGGTATCAATACCGTGCTGGACTTCATTCAGTACGCCAAGGCCCACCCCGGTCAACTGAACATGGCCTCCAGCGGCAATGGCACCTCGATTCATCTGGCCGGTGAATTGTTCAAGTCGATGACCGGCATCTTTATGACCCATATCCCTTACACCGGTTCCGGCCCCGCCTTGTTGGGCCTCGTATCGGGTACTGTGGACGTGATGTTTGATAACCTGCCGTCTTCCATGGCGTTGATCAAGGCGGGCAAACTGAAGGCGTTTGCTGTGACCAGTTCACAGCGTTCCGGCGCCCTGCCGGAGTTGCCAACGATTGAAGAGGCCGGCAAACTCAAGGGATTCGAGGCCAGCAGCTGGTTTGGTTTGCTGGCGCCGGCGGGTACGCCAGCGGATGTGGTGCTGCGCTTGCAGCAGGAAACGGCCAAGGCGCTGAATCAACCGCTCGTCAAGGAAAAATTGCTGGCCCAGGGCGCGATTCCCAGCGGCAACACGCCGCAGGAATTTGCCGCATTGATCGATGCCGAGATAAGAAAATGGGCGCCAGTGGTGAAGGCGTCCGGGGCCAAGGTCGATTGAAACCAGAGGTTCTCAGACGCCCCAAACGACCTCGTTTCCGGCTTGCTCGCAGTGGCGCAGCATGTCGATAAAAGGCAGCACTCGTTGCCGCAGCGAGATCACTTCGAAGCGGGGCGGCGCCTCGTTGCGCTCCAGCGCCTGGGCGATGGCGATCTTTTGATCGGCCTCTTCTTTGACAATGGCCGCTTGCAGCGCAGCTATTGCCGCCGGCATTTGTTCCGGCAGGATGATGCCTTTGTCAGCACTGCCTGCTTGCGTGTCTTTGCCGATGATCTCCAGCACACGCCGCCCATTGGGCTGCAGCATGATGACGTCACCGGCGGCTTTGGATTTGAATTTGTAGAGCATAGGGCCTCATCGTAAACTATTGCCTGATGCGAACCTTTGCTGCGCTTGCCAGTCTGCTCCTGCTGGGTCTGTTGACAGGCTGTGCCGACCCCGGCTATTACCTGCAATCGGTGACGGGGCATCTGGATCTGATACGCCGGGCTCGACCGGTTGATCAGTGGCTGATGGATGACAGTGCCGAGCCCTTGCTGAAACAACGCCTGGCATTGGCCCGGCAGATTCGCAACTTCGCCGTGACGGAGCTCAAGCTGCCAGACAACGCCAGCTATCGCAGCTATGCTGATCTGCAACGTCGTGCTGCCGTGTGGAATGTAGTGGCGGCGCCCGAGTTTTCGCTGACCGTGAAGACCTGGTGTTTTGCTGTGGTCGGCTGTGTGGCTTACCGCGGTTATTTCGATGAGGCCGCGGCGCGCGTCTATGGGAAGGACCTGCAAGCTGAAGGGCTGGAGGTGCATGTCTACGGTGTGCCGGCTTATTCGACGCTGGGATGGCTGAACTGGTTCGGCGGGGACCCGCTGCTCAGCACTTTCATTCGCTATCCGGAAGGCGAGTTGGCCCGGATGATTTTTCATGAGTTGGCTCATCAAGTGGTGTATGTCAAGGATGACACCCTGTTCAACGAGTCTTTTGCGACTGCTGTGGAGCGTTTGGGTGCTGGGCGCTGGCTGTCAATCCAGGGTTCAAGCAGTGCGCGCAATGAATATGCCGCATTCGATACACGGCGTCGAGAATTTCGGGCCTTGGCGCTGGCAGCTCGCCTGCGCTTGAACCGGATCTACCGGCAACAGGACTCTACGGGCATGAACCGCGAAACACTGCTGGCAATGAAAAGCCAAGCGTTTCAGGAGTTTCGGGACGACTATGCGCGATTGAAAACCAGATGGGGAAGCTTCAATGGATATGACGCCTGGGTGGCTGGCGCCAACAATGCGGCTTTCGGCGCACAGGCAGTCTACGAGGAATGGGTGCCGGCGTTCGAGCTTTTGTTTGCCCGCGAAGACGAAGACTGGCAACGGTTTTATGATGCCGTGCGGCGATTGGCGCAAATGCCGGCTGCACAGAGGGCTGCGGCCCTGAAACAAATCACAATGGAGCACACAAGTGACTGATCTTCACATCCTGCGCCCTCACAAGTTGGGCTTGAGCGAAGCACGAAAAATCGCCTTCAAATGGGCCGAACAGGTAGAAAATGATTTCGGTATGACATGCACTTACGAAGAGGGCAAAACGGCCGACGAGGTGTGTTTCACCCGGTCCGGCGTCGATGGCACCTTGGCAGTGACCAAGGACAGTTTTGAGCTCAATGCAAAACTTGGCTTCCTGCTAGGCGCTTTCAAAGGGAGAATCGAGCGTGAAATCGTGGACGAACTCGATCTTCTTTTGTCGCCCAAGCCGGTTGCGAAAAAGGACCCGATCAAGAAAAAGTGAACCCTGATCAGCAGAAAAGTCAGCCTAGTGATTCAATCAAATCGATGTACTGCTGCATGGCGTCCTGTTTGGCTGTGCCTTTGAGGCCGTTCCAGGCGTCCCATTTGGCGCGACCCACCATGTCGCCAAAGCCTGGCTTCTTGTCAGTGTTGTCTCCGACGCTGGACTGCTTGTAGAGGGCGTAAATCTTGAGCAGTGTGGCATTGTCAGGGCGTTCACTCAGGTTTTTTGAATTGGCGATGGCCGCGTCAAATTTGGTTTGCATGTCAGACATTGTTTTCTCCGGATCAGGACGGTACCCAGCACACTTGGGGTATTTGCCGAGTATCTTACGATTCGGTTTGGCTTCAGAATAGGGGCATTCCCCAAAAATCTGAATTTGTTTTTTTTGCCAGCCTGGAGTTTTTATGGTGACCCGAATCATTCCCAAGAAAGCCGCACATCCGGTGGCTGACCCCGTGGAGCCTGTGGCACAGAAGGCGCAAAAAACGGTGCGCCGGGCAGCCCGGGTTGTAAAGAAGAACGTCGCCAATGCGGTTGGCGGTACCTTGGGACTGACCGGCGAGCGCATGAGCAAGGTGGATACCGCTTGGCTGCGCATGGATTCCGCCTCCAATCTGATGATGATTGTGGGCGTCTGGATCCTGAAGCCGGGTGTCAGTTACAAAGCTGCCTGCGAGCGAATTGAGGAACGCTTGCTCAAGTATCCGCGCTTTGGACAGCGGGTGCAGCAGGATGCGGCAGGTGCTACCTGGGTCAAGGACCCCGACTTTGATATTCGACGGCATGTGGTCATCGAGAAACTGGCAGTCGGGTCCAAAGGCCGCGAACAACAGGCATTGCAGGAGCGTCTGGGCGAGTTGGCCGTGCAACCACTGGACATGAAGCGCCCCCTGTGGCAGTTTCATCTGGTCGAGCATTATCAGGGCGGCTCGGCGTTGCTGGTGCGCATTCATCATTGCATTGCAGATGGCATTGCACTGATAGCCGTCACGCAGTCCCTGGTCGACGGCGGGGTGACGCCACCGCAGCGCAAAGCCAAGTCGCAGCCGCATGGGGCGTTGGAGAGTGCAGAAGACTGGCTCGCGGACACCTTCATCAAGCCCCTGACCGGCGTCACGGTGAAAGCATTGGGCGCTGCCGGTGACGGCGCGGTGAACGTCATGGAGATGCTGCTAGGCCCCCAAAAGGGCATGGAAAAGGGGTTGGCGGGATCGATTGAACTGGCCAAGCTTGCTTACCAGGTGCTACGCGATGGCGCTGCGCTGGCGCTGATGCCCGACGACTCGCCGACTCGCCTGAAGGGTATACCCGGCGAAACCAAACGCGTGGCGTGGTGTCAGCCAATTCCGCTGGAAGAAGTAAAAGCCGTCGGCAAGGCCTTGAACTGTTCCATCAACGATGTCCTGTTGAGTTGCGTCGCCGGCGCTATTGCCCAATACCTGAAATCCTTCGGTGATGACATTGCTGACAAGGAAATCCGGGCCATGGTGCCGGTGAATCTGCGCCCTGTTGAAGACGCCCACAAACTGGGCAATCACTTTGGCCTGGCGCCGGTGGTTTTACCCATCGGTATCGAGAATCCGGTTGAGCGCGTATACGAAGTGCGGCGCCGCATGAGTGAGATGAAAGGCAGCATGCAACCTCTGATGGCGTTTGGTCTGTTGGCCGTGGCAGGGCTTCTGATCAAACCGGCGCAGGACGCCATGCTCAGCCTGTTTTCCAAAAAGACCACGGCGGTCATGACCAACGTGCCAGGGTCACGCGACAAACTCAAATTTTGCGGATCAACGCTGGAGCAAAGTCTTGTCTGGGTGCCTCAAAGCGGTACGGTGGGCCTGGGCGTTTCCATATTGAGCTATGGCGGAGGTGTCCAGTTCGGGGTGATCAGTGACGCGACACTGTGCCCTGACCCGCAGAAGATCATTGACGAATTTGAGCCGGAGTTTGCCAAACTGGCGATGGTGACGCTGATGTTGCCGTGGAGCGATTGAAGCACGTCAATTCTTCAATTCTTCCCTCGCCATTTCGATGTCCAGTCGCTCCATCGCGTCGATCGGTTTGGCCGTCGCGGCCTGCTGGTAGAGCCGGGTCGCTTCCTTCATCATTTTTTCGCCTTCGAGCATCAGCATGGCGTTGGCGTATTCGATCATGCCGATGGCAGATTCAAAGTTCAGTTTGAGGGCCTGCTGCAACAGCGCTAGCCCGGTATCCTTTTTGGCACCATAGGTCATGCCGCCAATCAGCGTGCCCACCTTGTCGATGACCTCGGCGTGAAACGCGCCCAATGCAATATGGGCATCAGCGTGCTTCGGTTGCAGCTTGATAGCGTTTTCCAGCGACCCTTTGACCTTGCTGCCAAGGCCCTGAGCCAAGGCCTTGGCCACGCTGATGCCCTGGCTGTAACGGCCCAACGCATAGGCATGCCAGTAGTGGGCATTGACGTCTTGCGGATCTTCCTGAGCCCGGGCAGCAGCGCGTTCGGCCACTTCCAGGTACAGGTCAAGTCGGGTCTTTTCCTGTTTCTCAAGGTAGGTCGCGTAGACGCAGGCGGCCTTGTTGGCAACGGTCAGGCCGGCACCGCCAATTTTGAGTCCCAGATCCATCGCCTTCTGGAATTCGCCGCTGTGAAACAAGGCCCAGGCCTGCAGAACCTCGGCATTCTTAGGTAGCGGTTCGGCGTCGCCCGCATGCAATCGGGTCCAGTGTTTCCTGACGCTGGCAGCGTCGAATACGTACTCTCCGGCGTAGGGAAAGGCGGTCCACTTGGCCATTGTTGTCTCCTCTGCCCAACTCTGCTATTTATCGTCGTCATTGTAGGCACCTGCGAGTTTCAGCAAATGGGTGCGCTGGCCTTGTTCCAGATACGGGACCAGCAGGTTCAAGACATGTTGAGCACCGCGCAGCAGTGCGGCTTGCGCGTTTTCGGGCTCCAGGGCGCGCCGCGGGTCACGTACGTATTCGAAACTCAGCCAGTAGGTCAGCACCACCACCATGCTGGTGGCGGTGGCCTCTATTTCACGGGAATCAATGTCAATGGCGCGGGCCCGGCTCATGGCGTCAAGCATGGCCCTCACGGCGCGGGTTTTGTTCTTCAGAACGGCCTGGAAATGCGTTTCGAGCCGCCGGTTCTTACTCAGCAAGTCGTTCAGGTCACGGTACAAAAACCGGTATTGCCAGATCAACTCAAACAGGCTGTGCATGAAAAACCAGGCATCTTCGACGTCGCGCACGCCGTCGCTGGCGTTGAGTAACTCATTGAGGGCATGTTCGTAGCGGTCAAACAGCGAGTTGATGAGTTCGTCTTTGGCCGGGTAGTGGTAATAAAGGTTGCCCGGACTGATACCCAATTCCGCAGAGATCAAGGTGGTGGAAACATTGGGTTCACCAAAGCGGTTGAACAGATCCAGAGTGACTTCCAGAATACGTTCAGCGGTGCGTCGAGGTGCTTTTTTTACCATGAGGTCACTGCTGTGTGGCTCGCAGACCGGGCGGTGTGGCCCAAATCATCCATGATTTCCTGCAGTTTGCTGATGGCCTGTCCAATCTGCGTCGAGGCGACAAGCGGGGCACTCAAATGTCGTTTCGGGTCATCGAGGTTGTCATGGTGCAGGGTAATACCATGGCGCCACAACTTGGCCGACAGGCCGGTCTTGCGCGAGCGCAGCAATTGCCGGGTTTGCTGGTAGGCATGCTCCGCCAGATGGCGCCGTTGTGAGTAGCTGAAAGTGTTTGCCAGGTACAACTCTGGGTCACGGTGGTCGGGCTCGATCAGGATGATGTCGGTCTTGGGGTAGGCATGTTCGTATTGCCTCATACCCAGCACCATGCGCGAGTGAATCAACGAGCGGAAGGTTTGGCTCAGCACGGCCGGCAGGCCGCCATCCACAATGCGCGGAATGTGGTGCCTTTCGGCGCTCAGGCCACGGCGCATGACCTTGGCGACCTGAGGTGCGGTGGCATCGAAGGGCACCAGCGGGTTCAGACACAGCATCAGGTCAATACCCTGCTCCAGGGCTACCGAAGCGTGCATTGTCTTCTTAAGCGCGCCGTCGACGTAGTAGTTGTCATCGATTTCCACCGGTGGAAACAGACCGGGCAGGGCCGCACTGGCTTGCACCGCTTTCGAAATCGGAACATGGTCCCAGCCCGGGCGGCCAAAGGGTGCGGCTTCCCCGCTGTCAAGATTGGTGGCTACCAGCGTCAACTGGGTCTTGAGTTGACGGAAGTCGTTGCTGCGGCCCTCCTGCGAAAAAAGGCGTTCCAACTGAAGGTTAACGTGTTCGCTGGAGAAAATCCCGGCTGGCAGGCACGGACCCAGTTGTTGCAGTGCCTGAATGAATGACTTTCCACCGAAAGTGACTTGCCACAAGGCGGCTATCGAAAGGGCTGGCAACATGATGGCACGGCGCGCAAATTCGCCATAGGCCGGCACCATCAGCCAGGAGGGGTCAAAGGCTCCAGCCGCTTGCGGGCTATTTTCGATAAACGCAGCACACAACTCACGCGGCGTGATGCCATTGGCCAGGCTCGCAGCGATGAAGCCGCCAGCCGACACGCCAACATAGTGTTGCAGCCTGGTGAAGTCGATGCCATTGAGCGACTCTTCCAGAGCGCACAGTGCACCGATTTCATAGATGGCACCCAAAGGACCGCCTCCCGACAAGGCCAAAGCAATCTTGGGTGACTGAGATGGTTTTCGCTTCATAACTTCAAAGTGTAAAGCGGAAAGAAGTTATTGGTAGCGGAATTACTTTGGCGTCGCGCTGCTCTTGGCCTTCTTGGCAGGAGGCCGCTTAGCCAGCACTTTGGCCACTGGCTTGGCCACTTTCGACCTGGCGGGTCTGGCAACTGACTTCACGCCAGCTTTCGGTGCTATGGCTTTGCTTGACAGTTTCTGGACACTTTTGTTCAGTTCGTCAATGCGGGCAATCAGGGCATTCACGTCCTTGGCTGACGGTACGCCCAATTTGTTCAGTGCTTTGGCAACCCGATCTTCGAAAATGCTTTCCAATTTATCCCATTGCCCGGAAGCTTTGGTACTGATGTCGGTTGCCATGCTGGACATTTTGCTACTGGCCTCGGAAATCTTCTCTTCGGCAACCGATTGCGTCTTGCGTTGCATATTGACGCCCTCTTTGATCAGGGCTCCAATGGCTTTGCTGCCTTCGGCCTGGGCCTTGTTGAAAGCGCCCAATCCAGCCTGCCAGATTTGCTGGGCCGAGTCTTTAACCGAACCTGCAAGGGGAATGGCATTATTTTTGGATGAATTTGATTTTTGCAGCTTTGTGACCATGGGAAACTCCAGACAGGTTGAGAAACGGGTGCTGGCGAATAGCGCCAGACGACATCGGGGCTCACTCACTTTAAGTGCTCGCCGGCGCACTGTGTAGGTGAGACATCCTAAATTTTCAGGGGGCTCGGGTTTGTGCTGAATGGTGTCGTGTGATATTTGGGCAAGAATGCGATTCCTGAATGGAGGTTTTGATGCAGTACTTCGTTACCGGTGCTACCGGCTTTATTGGCAAACGGCTTGTCAAGAAACTGCTTGAGCGCAAAGGCTCGGTGGTTCATTTTTTACTTCGCCACGAGAGTGAGGGCAAGGTTACGGATCTACGCCAGTACTGGGGCGTTGGCGCGGCGCGCGCGGTGCCGGTTTTTGGCGACCTCACGAGCAAGAAGCTGGGGCTGCCGACCGACAGCATCAAGAAACTCAAGGGCCAGATTGACCACTTCTACCATCTGGCAGCGGTTTATGACCTGAGCGCTGATGAGGCCAGTCAAATTGCCGTCAATATCGAAGGTACCCGCAATACGGTGGAACTGGCCAAGGCGATTGACTCCCGGCATTTTCACCATGTCAGTTCGATTGCTGCGGCCGGACTGTACGAAGGCGTATTTCGCGAGGATATGTTTGACGAGGCTGAAAACTACGAGCATCCCTATTTCATGACCAAGCACGAAAGTGAAAAAATCGTGCGCAAGGAATGCAAGGTGCCCTGGTCTGTCTACCGCCCCGCCATGGTGGTGGGAGACAGCCAAACCGGAGAGATGGACAAGATTGACGGCCCTTACTACTTCTTCAAGCTGATCCAGCGCATGCGCCAGCTGCTGCCGCCGTGGATGCCCTCGGTCGGTTTGGAGGGTGGGCGGATCAATATTGTGCCAGTCGACTTTGTGGTTGATGCGCTGAACGCCATCAGTCACCAAAAAGGTATTCAGGGCAAGTGTTATCACCTGGTCGACCCGGCCGGCTACCGCGTGGGCGACGTGCTCGACATCTTCAGCCGGGCCGCGCATGCACCGAAAATGAACCTGTTCGTCAATGCCGCTTTGCTGGGCTTCATACCGCGCAGCGTGACCAAGGGCCTGATGGCGCTGGCACCGGTGCGACGGGTGCGCAACGCCATCATGAAGGATCTGGGTTTGCCGCCAGACATGCTGACCTTTGTCAATTACCCGACCCGTTTTGATTGCCGCGAGACGCTGGCCGCGCTCAAGGGCTCTGGCGTGGCTTGTCCCAATCTGAAGGATTACGCCTGGCGCTTGTGGGACTATTGGGAACGCCATCTCGATCCTTCCTTGCATATCGATCATTCCCTGCGCGGCACGGTGGCGGGCAAGGTGGTGCTGGTCACGGGCGGTTCCTCGGGCATTGGTCTGGCGGCAGCGCACAAGTTCGCTGAGGCCGGGGCGACCACCCTGATCTGCGGTCGCGACGTCGATAAACTGGAAGAAGCCTGTAAAGAAGCCAGGGCCAAGGGCTACTGTTTTGTGGCCTACCCTGTGGATATCGCCGAGATGGCGGACTGCGACCGTTTTGTGGGGCAGGTGATCGAGGATCATGGGGGCGTCGACTTCCTGATTAACAATGCGGGGCGCTCCATTCGTCGCGCGATTGAATCGAGCTACGATCGCTTTCACGACTACGAGCGCACCATGCAACTCAATTATTTTGGCAGCCTGCGTGTCACCATGGGTTTTCTGCCGGGCATGGTGGCGCGCAGACGAGGGCATGTGGTCAACATCAGTTCGATTGGCGTGCTGACCAACGCACCGCGCTTCAGCGCCTATGTCGCTTCCAAAGCCGCGCTGGACTCCTGGACGCGCTGTGCTTCCAGTGAATTTGCCGATCAGGGCATCTCATTTACCACCATCAATATGCCGCTGGTGCGCACACCCATGATTGCGCCCACGGGCTTGTACAACAACGTGCCTACGCTTTCGCCGGAGCAGGCGGCTGACATGATCGCGCAAGCCTGTATCTTCAAACCGGTGCGAATTGCGACGCGACTAGGAATCACCGGTGAGGTATTGCATGCGCTATTGCCGCGGGTGGCACAAATCGCCATGAATACCAGTTTCCGCATGTTCCCCGATTCCGGCGCTGCCAAGGGGCTCAAACCCGGAGAAAAACCGGTCAAGCAGCAGTTGTCGCCTGAAGCGATCGCGATGCAACAGATGATGCGGGGCATTCATTTCTGAAACAAGCCTTTCGGCGGCGATAATCCAAGGGCGCAAAGGGCGCCCTTTCGCTTTTATGATCCTGACCCAATGACTTTAGAGAGCAGAAAACCATGATCATGGTCACCGGCGGCGCCGGTTTCATCGGTTCGAACTTTGTGCTGGACTGGCTGGCCCAGTCGGATGAGCCGGTGCTCAACCTGGACAAACTCACCTACGCCGGCAATCTGGAGAATCTGAGCTCCCTGCAGGGAGATGAGCGCCATGTCTTCGTACAAGGCGATATCGGCGACTCTGCGTTAGTCACACAGTTGCTGGCCCAGCAGCGCCCGCGCGCCGTGCTCAACTTTGCTGCCGAGAGCCACGTCGACCGCTCCATCCACGGCCCGGAAGACTTCATCCAGACCAATGTGCTGGGCACCATGCGCTTGCTGCAAAGTGTGCGCTCCTACTGGCGGGGCCTGGAAGAGAGTGAGCGCAGTGCCTTTCGCTTCCTGCACGTCTCCACCGACGAAGTCTATGGCAGCCTGTCAGCGACCGATGCCGCTTTTACCGAGAGCAACAAACTCGAGCCCAACAGCCCGTATTCGGCCAGCAAGGCGGCCAGTGACCACTTGGTGAGAGCCTGGCTGCATACCTACGGCCTGCCGGTGCTCACCACCAACTGCTCCAACAATTACGGGCCGCTGCACTTTCCGGAAAAACTGATCCCGCTGATGATCGTCAATGCTCTCTCCGGCAAGCCGCTGCCGATCTATGGCGATGGACTTCAGGTGCGCGACTGGCTCTATGTCAAAGACCATTGCAGCGCGATCCGCCGGGTGCTGGAGGCGGGCCGGGTCGGGGAAATCTACAACATTGGGGGCTGGAACGAAAAGCCCAACATCGAGATCGTGCACACCGTCTGTGCGCTGCTGGACGAATTGCGACCCAAAGGCGATGGCAGCAGTTACAAAACGCAGATCACCTATGTGCAAGACCGCCCCGGGCATGACAGGCGCTATGCGATCGACGCCAGCAAGATCGAGCGCGAGCTCGGCTGGAAGCCGGCAGAGACCTTTGAGAGCGGCATCGAGAAGACCGTGCAGTGGTACCTGGAGCATCAGGACTGGGTCACCCATGTGCAATCGGGCGCCTACCGCGACTGGGTGCAAACCAACTACGCGAGCCGCTGATGAAGATCCTCTTGTTTGGAAAAGGGGGCCAACTGGGCTGGGAACTGCAGCGCAGCCTGTTACCCTTGGGCGAACTGGTGGCACTCGATTTCGACAGCACCGATCATTGCGGTAGCTTCAGCGATTTGCCCGGCTTGGCGGACACCATCCGGGCCGTAAAGCCGAACCTGATCGTCAATGCCGCCGCCCACACCGCCGTTGACAAAGCCGAGAGCGAGCCGGATCTGGTTCGCACGCTCAATGCCCTGGCGCCAGGTGTGCTGGCGCAGGAGGCGGCACGCATCGGCGCCTGGTTGGTGCACTACAGCACTGACTATGTGTTCGATGGCAGTGGCAGCCAACCCTGGACCGAAACCGACCAGCCGGCACCGCTCAACGTCTATGGTCAGACCAAACTCGAAGGTGAGCAACTGGTTCAGGCAGCCTGCTCGCAGCACCTGATTTTTCGCACCAGCTGGGTCTATGCGGCGCGCGGCGCCAATTTTGCCAAAACCATGCTGCGTCTGGCTCAGGAGCGCGAGCGCCTGACGGTGATTGATGACCAGTATGGCGCGCCGACTGGAGCCGAGTTGCTGGCGGATGTGACGGCTCATGCGCTGCGTCAAGTCTTGCAGCGTCCGGCGGATGCCGGGCTTTACCACCTGGTGGCCAGCGGTGAAACCAGTTGGTGGGCTTATGCCAATTACGTTCTGGCACAAGGCAAATTGCTGCGGCCGGAAATTCAAATCAAGGCAATCGACGTGGTGCCCGTGCCTACCAGCGCTTTCCCGACGCCGGCCAAACGTCCACACAATTCGCGCCTGGATACACGCAAGCTGCAAGCCACCTTCGGCGTACATTTGCCCGACTGGCGTCTGGGTGTGGCCCGCATGCTGTCGGAAACGATCTAGGCCGGACCACACACCAATACAACATTCTATGAAAACCCTGGCCACTGCAATTGCGGACGTCCTGATCATCGAGCCCCGGGTGTTTGGTGACGAGCGCGGCTTCTTCTTTGAAAGCTTTAACCAGAGGGCTTTCCACGAAGCTACCGGTCTGAAACCGGACTTTGTGCAGGACAACCATTCGCGCTCAGCCAAAGGCGTGTTGCGCGGCCTGCACTACCAGATTGAACAGGCGCAAGGCAAACTGGTGCGGGCGGTGCGCGGTGCGGTTTTTGACGTGGCAGTTGATCTTCGCAAAGCATCCCCGACCTTTGGTCAATGGGTGGGCGCCGAGCTGAGCGAAGACAATAAAAGGCAGATGTGGGTGCCTCCCGGTTTTGCGCATGGTTTTCTGACGCTGAGTGACAGTGCCGACTTTCTCTACAAGACCACGGACTATTACGCACCCCAGTTTGAGCGCTGTATTGCATGGGATGACCCGGCTCTGGCCATCGTCTGGCCGCTGAACGGCAGCCAGCCGCAGATTTCGGTCAAGGATCAAGCGGGTTTGTCTTTGGCGAATGCGCCGGTGTTTGAAGGCCTCTGACATTGACATCATGAGTCAAGCCAAAATCTATGTTGCGGGTCACCAAGGCATGGTCGGTTCAGCCATTGTGCGCACCTTGCGCCAGCGGGGGCAGACCGATATCGTGACCTGCACCCGCGGCGAGCTTGAGCTCTGCGACCAGGCGGCAGTACGCAGTTTCTTCAAGTTGGAAAAGCCCGACCAAGTCTACCTGGCAGCAGCCAAGGTAGGTGGCATCCACGCCAACAACACCTACCCGGCAGAATTCATCTACCAGAACCTGATGGTGCAAGCCAACGTCATCCATCAGGCCTGGTGCGTCGGGGTGAAGAAGCTCCTGTTCCTCGGTTCGAGCTGCATCTATCCGCGCAATGTGCCGCAGCCAATGCGGGAAGACGCCCTGCTCACTGGCATACTGGAGCCCACCAATGAGCCTTACGCCATTGCGAAAATTGCCGGCATCAAAATGTGCGAAAGCTACAACCGTCAGTACGGGGCCAGCCACGGCGTCGATTACCGCAGTGTCATGCCAACCAACCTGTATGGTCCGGGCGACAACTACCACCCGGAAAATTCCCATGTCATCCCGGCACTGATCCGGCGCTTCCATGAAGCCAAGATCAACAAGGCAGAGACTGTCACCATCTGGGGTACCGGCAAGCCCAGACGGGAATTTCTCTACGTGGACGATATGGCAGCAGCCAGTGTCCATGTGATGAACCTGCCCAAAGCCACCTATGACCAGCACACCCAGCCGATGCAAAGCCAGATCAATGTCGGTTACGGCGAAGACATCACTATCGCCGAAGTGGCGCGGGCGGTTGGCGAGGCTATTGGCTACCAGGGTCGAATCGAGTTCGATCCAAGCAAACCCGACGGCACGCCGCGCAAACTGATGGACAGTTCCAGACTCAATGCGCTGGGTTGGCGCGCCAAAGTAAGCCTGCATGATGGTTTGGCCCTGGCCTATCAAGATTTTCTGAGGCAACAAGCATGACTACCTCTCCTAAAGTAGCGCTGATCACCGGCATCACCGGCCAGGACGGCTCCTACCTGGCCGAGTTTCTGCTCGAAAAAGGCTACATCGTGCATGGCATCAAACGCCGCGCCAGTTCCTTCAACACCCAGCGCGTCGACCACATCTACCAGGACCCGCACATCGAGAATGCACGCTTCAAGCTGCATTACGGTGACCTGACCGACACCAGCAACCTGGTGCGCATCGTGCAGGAAACCCAGCCCGACGAGATTTACAACCTGGGTGCCCAAAGCCATGTGGCCGTCAGTTTCGAGAGCCCCGAATACACCGCCGATGTCGATGCCATGGGCACATTACGGCTGCTCGAAGCGATCCGCATCCTGGGCCTGGAGAAGAAAACCCGCTTTTACCAGGCCAGTACCAGCGAACTCTACGGCTTGGTACAGGAAACACCGCAAAAGGAAACGACTCCCTTTTATCCACGCAGTCCTTACGCGGTGGCCAAGATGTACGCCTACTGGATCACGGTCAACTACCGGGAAGCGTATGGCATCTATGCCTGCAACGGCATTCTGTTCAACCACGAGAGCCCAAGACGCGGCGAAACCTTTGTCACGCGCAAGATCACCCGGGGACTGGCCAACATCAGCCAGGGCCTGGAAGAATGCCTGTTCATGGGCAACATCGACGCCTTGCGCGACTGGGGACATGCCAAGGACTACGTGCGCATGCAGTGGCTGATGCTGCAACAGGAGCAGCCCGAAGACTTTGTCATCGCCACCGGCAAACAATACAGCGTGCGACAGTTCATCGAGTGGACGGCTACCGAACTGGGCATGCAACTGCGCTGGCAAGGCCAGGGCGTGGAAGAAGTGGGCTACTGGAACGATAGACCGATTGTCAAGATCGATCCGCGTTACTTCCGGCCGACAGAAGTGGAAACCCTACTGGGAGATCCGGATAAGGCCAAACAGAAGCTGGGCTGGGTGCCGGAGATTACCCTGGCTGAGATGGTGCAGGAAATGGTAGCAGCGGATCTGGCTGATGCGCAGAAACATGCCTTGCTCAAGAAGCATGGCTATCAAGTTGCGGTAAGTGTGGAATAGTTGACGTGAATTCGGCATGAATTTGCGCCGCTATCTGCGACTTCATTCGTTTGATACGTCAACGCAGGAAGGTCGGGCCGCCGAGCGTTACCGGCTGGCGGCATGGTCCACGCTAGCCAGCGCTGTGAACAAAGGCTCGATCATGCTGGTCATGGTTTTGAGCGTCAGCCTCACCATTTCCTACCTGGGGGCACAGCGATTCGGCATCTGGATGACGGTGGCCAGTTTCGCCACCATGCTCTCGTTTCTCGGCTTGGGCGTTGGCAACGCGCTGACGAACCACGTCGCTCATCGTGCCTCGCAAGGTGATCGCATTCTGGTGCGTCGGGCCATCAGTGGCGGCCTCGGATTTCTGATGTTGCTGGGATTGTTGGTTGGTGCCGGCTTGTGTTTGCTGGCGGCAGTCTTACCGTGGGAAATACTGATCAAAGTTGAAGATGCATCGCTGCTGCTGGAAGCCCGCGATG
>JBBQZA010000027.1:0-21369 GCA_038208175.1 Burkholderiales bacterium | reverse complement strand
CGTGTTCCAGGAACCAATGACCTCGCTGAACCCGGTCTACACCGTCGGCGAGCAAATCGCCGAGGGGCTGCGACTGCATGAAGGACTTAGCCACAAGGAGGCTTTGGCGCGTGCCGTGGAGATGCTCAAGCGGGTGCACATTCCAACCCCGCAGCGGCGCGTGAACGACTACCCGCATCAGTTCTCCGGTGGCATGCGCCAGCGCGTGATGATCGCCATGGCGCTGTCCTGCTGCCCGAAGTTGCTGATTGCCGACGAACCTACGACGGCGCTGGATGTCACCATTCAGGCGCAAATTCTGGACCTGCTGGCCGAGCTCAAAGCCGAGCTGGGCATGGCCATCATGCTGATCACCCATGCGATGGGCGTGGTGGCTGAAGTGGCGCAACGTGTGGTGGTGATGTATGCGGGTCAGGTGGTGGAGGAGGCTGCCGTGGGTGAGCTGTTTGCGCAGCCGCTGCACCCTTATACGCAGGGGCTGATCCGTTCCATCCCGCGCATTGACAGTGCGGTTATTCACAAAGTGCGACTCGAAACCATCCCCGGTACCGTTCCCAAATTGATCGCGCCACCGGAGGGTTGTCGGTTCGCGCCGCGCTGCAAATTTGCCAAACCGGCATGCTTCGAGGCGACACCGCAGCTGCGGCAGGTGACGCCGGGGCATAAGGTGGCCTGTATTTTTGACCTGGGGGCGTCATGACCGAAGCGCTGCTCAAGGTCAACCAACTGGTCAAGCATTTCCCGATCACCGGCGGTATGCTGGGTCGCGTCGTTGACAAGGTGCATGCCGTCGATGGAGTAAGTTTTGAGCTGGTAGCCGGTCAGACCCTGGGTGTGGTGGGCGAGTCCGGTTGCGGCAAGAGCACCACGGGTCGCTGCATCTTGCGGTTGATCGAGCCAACTTCGGGCGAGGTCTGGTTTGATGGCAAGTGCGTGACGGCGATGGGCAAGACCGAACTGCGGTCCATGGCGCGCGACATGCAGATCATTTTTCAGGATCCGTATGCGTCACTGAATCCACGCATGACAGTGGGTGCGATTGTCGGTGAGGCCCTGACCATTCACAAGCTGACCCGGACTGCGCGCGAGTACCAGGATCGGATTGTCGAGTTGCTGGAGACGGTGGGACTGAACGCCGATCAGATGCGACGTTATCCGCATGAATTTTCCGGCGGACAGCGCCAACGCATCGGCATTGCGCGCGCGCTGGCTGTGTCGCCCAAACTGGTGGTCTGTGATGAAGCGGTGTCGGCACTGGACGTGTCGATCCAGGCGCAGGTGATCAATCTGCTGGAAGATTTGCAGGCCAAGTTCAACCTGACGTATCTGTTTATCGCGCACGATCTCTCGGTGGTGGAGCACATCAGTGACCAGGTTGCCGTGATGTACCTGGGGCGCATTGTGGAACTGGCGTCGGCGCGTGATCTCTACACCCAGCCGCTGCACCCCTATACCGAAGCCTTGTTGTCGGCGATGCCAGTGCCTGACCCGCAGTTCAAGCGCAAGCGCATCATGTTGCAAGGCGATGTCCCCAGTCCGATCAAACCGCCGCCAGGCTGCCACTTTCACACCCGCTGCCCGATCGCTCAGAAGTCGTGTAGCGTTGAATCGCCGCCGCTTAAACAAAGCAGCGACGGGCACTGGGTAGCTTGCCACCTGCGCGGCTGAATCATCTCTTTCAAAGGCTCAAGGACTGACGCCAGCGGCAACCCAGTTGATCAGGGCGTCGAGTGCCGGGCGGCCCTTTTTCGCTTCGGGGTCGTTGATGGTGGCCACGACAATCCAGTCCTGATCGTTTTTGTCGCGCACGTAGCCAGCGATGGCGCTGACGTCTCTCAGAGAGCCGGTCTTGATTCTGGCGCGACTTGCAGCGACGGACTCCTGCAATGACTTGCGCACTTCGATCCCGATGATGGGGATGCTGCTAGAAAACTCGGCAAACCAGTTGCTTCGGGCGCCGGCTTGCAACAAGCCTGCCATCTGCCGCGGACTGATGCGCTCCACGCGCGACAGGCCGGAACCGTTTTCAAAAACCAGACCCTCGGTCGTGATCCCCTTCTTGGCAAACCAGTTTCGAATTGAATTCCCGGCGTTGTCAAACGTGTTGTCACTGCGTCCTTCTTTCGACCATTGCGTGCCCAGCGTCAGGTAGAGTGTGCGGGTCATCGCGTTGTCGGAGGTCTTGTTGATAGGTCTGACGGCATCGGCCAATGTGCTGGAAGCACGTTCTGCCAGGAGTCGGGCGTTTTGCGGCGTCAGGCCGTCAATGGCTTTGCCCTTCCATGTGCCGCCCAGTTCTTTCCAAGCGGCGCGCACAAAGCGCTCGATATACAGGTTGCGGTCAAGCAGGTTCAAGCGGGTTGTTTTCTTGCAGTTTCGGGGGAAGGCGCCGCGCAATATCAAAGCTACGCTGCCATTTGCTTTCATCTGGGTGCGCGGCCTGTCCCAGTTGTCATCCCAGGCTTCACATGGGGTGTCGGTCAGTGTAAGCCGCGCGTCAATTCGGACCTGGTCCAGCTGCGGCTGGGTAAGAACGGACGTGTGTCGCTGATCTGACTCGACGGTGAATTCGATCAGGTTGCCATTGAGTAGCAGCGCATCCGGGATGACGTTGTAGTAAGCGTCGGGTGACTCATCAAATTGTGGTGCACCGATATCCGGGCGTGCAGGTTGAAAATAGCTGCGATCCAGGATCAAGTCCCCGTCCAGGCGACGAATCCCTTGTGCACGCAAGGAGCGCAGCAGCGTGCGCAAGCTGTCCCAGCTCAGATTGGGATCGCCACCGCCGCGCAGGTAAAGGGGGCCACGCAAGCTTGTGCCTTTGAGGACACCCCCGCTCAGTAGCTGGGTTTGCCAACGGAAAGTGGGGCCCAGTTCCTCCAGTGCAATCAGAGTCGTCACCAGCTTCATGGTGGAGGCGGGCGCCACCGGTCGCTCGTCGAGATGGGCCAGTCGCGGTGTGCCCCCCTGGATCGGCAGAACCAGTGCGCTGATCGACGTCTGGGCGATCTGTGCATCGCGCAACGCAGCAGACACTTCACCCGGCAATGCGTCTTGCGCATGGCTGGCGCTCGCAGTACAGCAGCAGGCTATGAGCCAGAGAAGTTTGGACAGGAATGCAGCGTTTCGATACTTGTTCATGGATGAGCGTTTGAGGGGATTCAATTTCCACCCGACTTTGCCATTGTCTGTCGCTTGACGACTGGTAAAGTTCGAATAGTACATACCCTTGCCAGACCGATACAAATCCAAAAACATATGCTTTGTGAACAGATGGCGAATCACCCCGATTTTCGACCTCTTGCCAGTATTGAGGGCATTCGGATTGATCTGCGTTATGCCAGCGACAACAATTTTGTCGGGCGCAATTTATATGCTGAACTCAACTGCAGCTGGCTACATCTGCAAGCGGCTGCCGGGCTGCAAGCGGTGGTGGCATGGCTGCATGCGAATAGCCCGGGTCATGAATTGCTGGTGCTGGATGCCTTGCGCCCGCACCGTGTGCAGCAGACCTTGTGGCAGTGGCTGGAGGGGACTCAACTGCAGCAATATCTGGCTGATCCTGCCAAGGGGTCGATTCACTCTTTCGGCATGGCAGTGGACGTCACGCTGCTGGACTGTCATGGTTCAGAACTGGACATGGGAACCGGCTTTGACGACTTGACAGTCCTTTCCCATCCTCAATACGAAGCAAAGCACCTAGCCGATGGTTTGCTCAGCGAAGAGCAAACTTCCAATCGTCAATTGTTACGTCAAGCCATGTTGCACAGCGGATTTTCAGGGATCCGGACTGAGTGGTGGCATTTTGATTTTGGTGACCGGAGCTTGGTGAGGCGAACCTTTCTTCGCATCGAATAGCAAAATCGGCTGCCGGTGCAAGGCCGCATCGAGTTTCTATTTCCGCAGGCATCCGTGATTCCCCTAAGCAAACAGCATGTAATATTGTGTAAAGTCAATCCCTTATCCCATTGGAGCATCTAAAGTGAAATTGAATAAGATAACCCAGTGTCTGGCGTTGGCCGGATTTGCCAGTTGCGTGGCCGCGCAGCAATCTTCTGACGTATCGCTGCAGCGCGTTGAAATTACCGGTTCCAGTATCAAGCGCATTGCCGCCGAGGGGTCGTTGCCGGTGCAGATCATCACCAGCGATGACTTGAAGCGTCAGGGCATCACCACCGCCGAACAACTGATCAGTACGCTCAGCGTCAACGGCAATGGATTGGACAATCTGGCCAGCAATGCGGACGTGGTAGCCGGCGCCCAGCGTGGCAACAACGGTGCATCATCAGCGAATTTGCGGGGTCAGGGTGCCGCCAGCACGCTGGTGCTGTTGAACGGGCGCCGTGTCGCGGCGCATGGCCTGAATGGCGGTGTGGTCGATCTGAGTTCGATCCCGATGTCCGCAGTCGAACGTATTGAAATTTTGAAGGATGGCGCTTCGGCGATCTACGGAACCGATGCCATTGGCGGCGTTATCAACTTCATCTTGCGCAAGGATTACAAAGGACTGGAGATACAGGCTTTCAAAGATATGACGCAGCAGGGCGGTGGCAACATCGGCCGTGTCAGCCTGACCGGCGGCGCCGGTGATCTGGATAAAGACAAATACAACGTGCTATTGTCTTTGACGCGCAGCGAGAACCAGGCACTGCGGGGCGACCAGCGTGACTTTGTCAACACCTTCCAGCCCAATCGTGGTCTGTCGGTCGACACCCGTGGCACGCCGTTTGCCACTGTCTTTCCACTTTCCACCCTATGGACCGCGCTGAGCAACAAGAGCAGTACCGGCCCGATTCAACCCGGCACGACCACCGCAATGTCTGGCGGTATCAATGTATTGAATTTGCCGGGTGGTGCGGGTTGCGGCTCAGTGGACGGGATGGCGCCCTACGATTCCGTATTGTGGGCCGTGCCCACCGCGAAATGGGCGTGCGCCTGGGATACCGGGCGCGCCGCCGTTTTGCAACAGCCCTTATCAAACACCAATCTGGTCGCGCGTGGTACGTTGAAGCTGGGGGAACATCAGCTTTATGCCGAGTTCACCGGCGCCAAGGTCGATTCGGCGAAGACCTTTTCGGCGAACCAGATTTCGAGCAGCGCTTCGGCAACAAGCGTGTTCCGGGACCTGGCATACCCAAGCAGCGGTTCGTCTTACAACTCGGTGTTCAACCAGTTGGTTGCGGTGTTCCCGACGCTGGAAGCCAATCGTGGCCAACCGCTGGCATTCCGCTGGCGTTGTCTGCCCTGCGGACCGCGTGAACTCGATACCAGCAGCGACACCGCACGTCTTCTGCTGGGTGCCGAAGGACCTTTGCCATGGCTGACGGGATGGGACTATCGCGCTGGCGTGTCCAGTGCCAGCAGCTCGTCTACCTCTGTGCTGGGCAACGGGTATTTCTATGGCAAGGAATTTGCTGCGACGATCAAGAGCGGTCTTCTCAACCCCTTCCTGCTGCCTGGCCAGTCGCAAACCCCGCAAGCGCTGGCAGCGTTGCAGGCGACCTCAGCCAACGGCGTGACCCTTTACGGGGGCAAGTTCACTTTGGTACAGGCGGATGCGACTGCCAGCGGGCCGGTCTTCAAATTGCCGGCTGGCGATGTGATGGCGGCGGTCGGGGTTGACCTGCGTACCGAGGAGTACCGTTTCAATGGCAATGCCACCGATCTGGCGACACAAGCCAGAATCTTCAACGCACCGTTTGACAGCATCAACACGCTTGATGTGGTCAAGCGCGATATCAGGGCGGTCTTCACTGAGGTACTGGTGCCGATCACCAAGCAATTGGAGGCGACTGTCGCAGTGCGACATGACGATTACACCGGTTTTGGTGGCACCACCAACCCCAAGGTCTCGCTGCGCTTTACACCGGTGGAGCAGTTCCTGGTGCGCGGTTCCTACAACACCGGATTCAGGGTACCCACCTTCAACCAGTTGTTTAACGGTGTGACCGAATCGCCTTACAGCGGCAAGGATCTGGTCGATCCAGCCAAGTGCCCAGCCGGTAAGGTGGATGCGACGGCGGCTTGCGCGGCGATCACACCCAACACACTGACTGGTGGTAAGGCGGAGCTCGGTCCCGAGGAAAGCAAGCAGGGAACCATCGGCTTTGTCTGGGCACCCAGCAGCAATTTCAGTGTGGGTGCTGATTGGTGGAGTATCAACAAGATCGGTACCATCCAGACTCTCACTTTGACCGATCTGGTCAACAACTATGCGCTGTTCCCTCAAAATTTCATTCGTGATGCGAGCGGAAATGTGGTTCAAATCGACCAGCGTTGGGTCAACGCCGGCGAGTCAGTCACCAAAGGCGTGGACATCAATGCCAGCGCCAACGGCAAGATGGGTGATGCCAAATGGGGCGTCAATCTGGATGGCAGTTATCTGATCGAGAAGAAATCGCGTCTGGTGGCCAGCGCGCCTTTTGGCGCCAGCGAGGTTGCCACCTTCACGCGTGCCGGTGACCTCGGTTTGCGCTGGAAGCATGCGCTGAGCGGCACTTATACCCGCGGGCCTTGGATTGCAACACTGACACAACTCTACCGCAGTGGCTACACCGATTATGTGTTGCCTGGCGTAGCCAATGGCAGCATTGTCCCGCCAGACTGGAATGCCAATGTAGCTGCCTACACCTTGTACAACGTGAGTGTGGGCTACACCGGCATCAAAGACCTGAGCCTGACTTTGGGCATCAAGAATCTGTTCAACACGGATCCGCCGTTCTCGGCGGCCTACGACAGCAACACGGGTGCTGGCAGTTCCTGGGAACCGCGCGTTGCCGATCCGCGGGGCCGCGCCTTTACCTTCCTGGCGACCTACAAGTTCTTCTGATTCCGGCTCAAATCGAATCGCTTGAACTGCTGCCCGCTGTCGGCCCTTGCCGCCAGCGGGCATTTTTTACTGCGCTTGCAGACGAACCTGAACGCGGGGGCTCTCGATTCCAAGCTGATTCACGGCGCTTACCACGATGGCGTTCGGTTTCCCAAGTTTCACATCGCTCTTCAATGCCACCTGATGGCTGTTGGCGGGTTGAACCGTAAACACCCAGTCTGAGCCATACCGTGTCCAGATGGCGAGACACTTGATCTTTGCCTGATTCTCGATGTGGATCAGCACGATGTCAGTGCTGACTGCATCGCCTGAACGCTTGAGCGCGAGCCGGGGTGCGTCGGCTATCTCGGTCCCTAGCCAAGGCGTTGCCGGTATCAGCGCAGGACTCGCGTAGGGGCCTGACTTCAACCGGGTCGCGATACCTCGGCGGTCTTGCAGCAAAGCGATCATGCTGAAATGAATATGACCTGAAGCGCCAGGGTTTGCGCGCGTCAGACCGATTTGGCGGATGATTTCCTCTGCCTCCCAGGACTTGGCAGAGTCATCGATCCGGCTGGTGAAGAGACCCGGCCAGAGATGGCGCTGCTGCGTGTTCTCGCGTGCCCAAGCTTCCAGCAGAACCGGAAATGCTTGCGCCGCCTGATCAATCGGCCAATACAACTGGGGCGCCACATAGTCAAGCCAGCCATTGTTCAGCCAGAGTTCGGCGTCGGCGTAAATACTGTCGTACTGGCTGAAACCCGCGATGCCTGGCGGGCGACGATCCGGGCGACCCAGGCCAAACGGGCTGATGCCGAATCGAACCCAGGGCTTTTCCCGATGAACAACGCCGTACATTTGCTCTATCAAATGGTTGACCTGTTGACGCCGCCAGTCCGCGCGTGACAAGCCGCCGTTGGCCGACAGATAGCGTTGCCAGGCCGGATCGTCCGGAAATTCCAGCTCGCCGCCACCGGCTTCCTTGATCGGATAGGGGTAAAAGTAGTCGTCGATATGGATGCCATCCACTTCATAGCGACGCACCAGATCAGCCACCACGTCCAAAGTCCTTTGCACGGCAGCCGGTTCAGCCGGGTCCATCCACAGCTCGGCACCATATTTTTTGACAGCCCCAGGGTGCGTGGCCGTGATATGACTGGCTGCCAAAACTGATTTGGCACTGGCGTGCCGCGCCCGATACGGGTTCAACCAGGCATGCAATTCGATGCCGCGCCGGTGCGCCTCGTCAATCCACATTTTCAAGGGGTCGTAATACGGCTCTGGCGCTTTGCCCTGCTCACCCGTCAAATACTCAGACCAGGGTTCCAGCGTTGAGGGATAAAGAGCGTCGGCACTGGGACGCACCTGCAGCACGATGGCGTTTAAATTCAGATTCTGCGCCTGATCCAGCAGCGCGATCATTTCCGAGCGCTGTTGCGCTACCGGCAAACCGGCGCGGCTAGGCCAATCGATGTTGGCCACAGTGGCGACCCAGGCTGCGCGAAACTCGCGTGGGGCCGACGGTGGATCGTCTGCCGTTGCTTCAGCAGGCGCAGTGGGACGCCCCGCGCAGCCGAGCAGTGCCAGCACGAAAACTGCAGAAACGAGAAACTTCAGCTTCATCAAGTCTTGATAAACCGGCGTAGTTGCAAAATCTGCCATGCTTCAAGCGACTGCAGGCGGTTTGGGCTCATTGATTGCCGATCGCCAGTCGCACGCTGCCCCTGGCACGCTCCAGAAGCTCGCGTGCCTGATCGACGCTGATACTTTTCTTGAGTGCCACGATCGCCACCTTGACCTGAAAACCGGATTCGTCCAGCGCCGCTTTTGCCGCAGCGTCACTGACGCCGGCCGCCAAGACGGTTAAAGCAATGGCGCGCCGGATGAGTTTGATGTTGGTCGGTTTGAGATCGACCATCAAATTGCCATAGACCTTGTTCAGACGCACCATCACGGCACTGGAAAATGTATTCAATGCAATTTTTTGTGCGGTACCCGCCTTGAGGCGAGTGCTGCCCGAAATCACTTCAGCGCCAGTGTCCAGTGTGATGCCAATTTCTGCCTGCAGGGCCAGTGGCGCCATCGGATTGTTCACGATGCCGATCGTCAGCGCTGCGCCTTTGCGTGCTGCCGCAAGTGCCCCCATCGCGTAGGGCGTGCTGCCGGATGCGGCCAACAGCACAACAACGTCCTGCGCCGTGAGATGTGTGGCGGCGATGTCGGCCTGGCCTTGCTCAAAGTCATCCTCGGCACCTTCAACTGCCTGATAAACGGCCGGCGTGCCTCCTGCCAACAGTGCGATGGTGCGTTCCCGAGGCCACGAAAAAGTGGGGTAGAGCTCAACGCTGTCCAGCAGGCCCAATCGGCCGGACGTGCCGGCACCGACGTAAATAAGCCGGCCGCCGTCCCGCAGGCGCGCCGCGGCGGCATCCACCGCCTGCGTCAGTTGTGTGCTCGCTGCGACGACGGCATTCACGGCGTTAAGCTGATCATCGACAAAGGCTAGTACCAATTGATCGGTCGAATACTGGTCGAGCGTCACGTGGCTGGTGCTGGGGGTTTCAGTTTTTAACATGGTCACCGCATTTGAGGGTGTTCACAGCTTACTTTATTCAAGCGCAGTTTTTCGATCAAATTTACACTATAAACAGCTCATGTAGCAAGCCGGAAAAACGTCAGGAGGAGAGTGGTGGTGGGTGCCGTCGCTCTATTTTGCGCAAGGCTTGCCCTAGGTTGCCGTGATGACGATGTCGGTTGTGTTTTACAAGAACATGGGTGTGTCCAACACCGACATTGCCTTGTATACCAGTTGGTTGTATCTGCCTTTTGTGATCAAGCCACTGTGGTCGCCCTTTGTCGACATGTTCAAGACCAAGCGCTGGTGGATTATTGCCATGGAGTTGCTGGTTGGATCCATCTTCGCCATGGTTGCTCTGGTGATTCCACTGGCCGGCTATTTTCAGTTGACACTGGCTTTCTTCTGGTTACTGGCGTTCAGTGCCGCCACGCATGACGTCGCCTCGGACGGGTTTTACATGCTGTCACTTCATCCGCACGAACAGGCGGCCTTTGTTGGCGTACGCAGCATGTTTTTCCGCATGTCCATGCTGACCGGCCAAGGGGCGCTGGTATTTCTGGCAGGTAGATTGACCGAGTTGACTGGCAACACGGCGTTTGCCTGGTCGACTGTCTTTTTTGTCCTGGCAGCCATCTTTCTGTCGCTGCTGATCTATCATCGTCTCGTCCTGCCCGTTCCGGTCGCTGATCGTGGGATTGGCGGCGACGAAAGCTTGGTGACGGCGTTCCTGTCCGTGTTCAAGAAGTTTCTGGTAAAAAAGAACATCCGCCTGGTGATTGCATTCCTGCTGCTCTATCGGTTTGGCGAGGCTCAACTGGTCAAATTGGCGCCCCCTTTTTTGCTTGATTCCAATGCCAGCGGTGGCTTGGGTCTGTCGACGGCTGATGTCGGCATTGTGTACGGCAGCATCGGCATGGTGGCCCTGACTGCAGGGGGCTTGCTGGGCGGCTACCTGATGGCGCGCGACGGCTTGAAGCGCTGGCTTTGGCCCATGGCACTGGCCATCAATGTGCCGCATCTCGTATATGTCTATCTTGCGCCGGCTTCATGGCGCTGGGCATGATGCTGCCCGGGATGATCAGCGGCTGGATTCAGGCGCATATCGGCTATGCCAATTTCTTTATCTGGGTCTGCCTGGCTGCGATTCCCTGTTTTGCGGTGACGGCATTGATCGACGTGGATCCCGAGTTCGGCAAGAAGTAGCCATGAAATGGGCTTGTCCAGAAATGCGGCCACACATGTTTGCCCTGCGCAAGCGCTGGCTTCTTGCTGCTGCCGTGGTGATGGCCTTGCTGTCTGGAGCGTGTATCGCTCAGACTGAAATCACGACAGCACCGGGGACTGCGGCCATGGACAAGTTGAATCTGGAACTCAAGGCGGTACTTGACGACCCCCAGAAGCCGCTTGCCAGCCTGTCAACGGTGGCAGTTCACGATGGCAGGGTCGTCTACGAGGGACATTTCGGCCACCGAGTGATCGATGCGAGTGATCCGGCGAAGAGTGTCCCCGCCGACAGTCAGACGCTGTACCGGGTGGCCTCCATTTCCAAATTGATCACCACCCTTGGCGCGATGCTGCTGGTTGAGAAGAAGAAGCTGGACCTGGACGCTGACATCAGCCAGTACCTGGGATTCAAGGTGCGCAATCCCAATTTCCCTGAAGCCATGATCAGCGTACGGATGTTGCTCAATCACACGTCATCCTTGCGCGATGGAGGTGGCTATTCTTTCCCGCCGGAGCAGAACCTGCAAGGCGTGCTGGATCCGCAGGGAGGCCACTACGGAGGTGGCCAACAATGGGCGCAGAGCAGCCCGATCAGCGATCGTGCTCCCGGCATGTATTTCGAATACGTGAATCTGAATTGGGGCGTGCTCGGCACTGTCATGGAAGCCGCCAGTGGACAGCGTTTTGACCGCTACATGAAAAAAGCGGTACTGGAACCCTTGAAGATTGCCGGGAGTTTCAATATCGACGATTTGTCATTAGGCGAAATCGGGAACCTCGCGGTCCTGTACCGCAAGCGCAGCAACGAGGTCTGGGAGAGTCGTGGACCCTGGATGGCGCAGGTGGATGATTACCGCGGAAGGTTGCCGCTGCCTCGTGCCGGTCTGGAGGCCTACCAACCCGGGCGCAATGCCACGCCCTTCAGTCCGCAGGGCGGGCTGCGGATTAGTGCAGGCGGTCTTGCCAGGGTGATGTTGATGCTGCTGAATGGCGGAGAACTTGACGGCACCCGACTGCTGTCGAAGGCATCAGTGCAACAAATGGTGCAGCAAGAGTGGCTCCATGATCCTGGCAAGGACAATGGGGACACATACAAAGGTTTGTTCAATGCGTGGGGACTTGGCATGCAGAAGTTTCTGGACCTCAGCGCCCCCGGTCGCGGAGACCGATTGCTCGCCGCCGGTGGTTTGCCGGGCTTCGGTCATCTTGGTTTTGCCTACGGACTACAGAGTTGCTTTTTCTTCGATCCAGTTAAACGCGATGGCATGGTCTACATCATTGGCGGCGTTGGCTTTGATCCGGAGTTGGACCGCGGGCAATACTCCAGCCTGAATTCGTGGGAAGAAAAAGTGCTCGATGCGCTTTATCACCGTGCCATTCTGAAAGAACCATGAAGCTTCAATCAATTCAGACCCGCGCCTTCCAAAAAAGTTTATGGAGCTGGATTCCAACGCTTTATTTTGGCCAAGGCATTCCCTACGTGGTGGTGATGACGCTCTCCGTCATCATGTACAAAAAAATGGGGATTTCCAATACCGATATCGCCCTCTACACGAGCTGGTTGTATCTGCCTTGGGTCATCAAGCCGCTGTGGTCACCCTTTGTTGACATGTTTCGCACCAAACGGTTCTGGATCGTGAGCCTGCAACTGCTGATTGGTGCAGCGTTGGCAGGTGTGGCGTTGACGATTCCGATGCCGCGCTTCTTCCAGATCACGCTCGCGGTGTTCTGGTTGATGGCTTTCAGCTCCGCCACGCATGATATTGCTGCGGACGGCTTTTACATGCTCGCATTGAAGGAGCATGAGCAGGCTGCGTTTGTCGGGGTGCGCAGCACTTTTTACCGGATTTCGATGATTGCAGGTCAAGGCGGTCTGGTTTTTGTGGCGGGCCGGATCGAACAGATGACGGGCAACGTGGCGCTGTCCTGGTCGATGGTTTTTTCGATTCTGGCGGCACTGTTTCTGTCCCTCTGCGTCTATCACAAGTTTGTCTTGCCACGACCCGATAGCGACGCACCGCGGCCGCAAGTTGCTGCGCCGGCGCGGGAATTCTTGGCGGTGTTCGCCGCATTTCTGAAAAAGAAGGAAATTGTCGCCATCCTTGCCTTTTTGCTGCTGTACCGTTTTGGTGAGGCGCAATTGCTCAAACTGGCGGCGCCCTTCCTGCTCGATAGCAGGGTGAACGGCGGTTTGGGACTTTCGACGCAGCAAGTGGGGATCGTTTACGGCACTTTTGGTGTCTTATGTTTGACTCTGGGCGGCTTGTTGGGTGGCTATGTGATTTCGCTGCACGGCTTGAAACGCTGGCTCTGGCCGATGGTTTTGTCGGTCAACGTACCGCATCTGGTCTATGTCTACCTGTCTTATGCGTTGCCCACCAGTATCTGGCAGATCGGTGCTGCGGTGGCCATTGAGCAGTTGGGTTACGGCTTTGGCTTTGCCGCCTATCTGATGTTTATGATCATGACTTCTAACGGGCCACACAAGACTGCGCATTACGCCATTTGCACAGGATTCATGGCGTTGGGCATGATGTTGCCTGGCATGCTCAGTGGCTGGGTACAGTCGCAGCTGGGCTATGCCCATTTCTTCGTCTGGATTTGCCTTTCCGCCGTTCCTGCATTTGCCGCGACGGCCCTGATCCGGGTAGAACCCGAATTTGGTAAAAAGCAATAATCCATTTTTCAGTTTCAAGCGAAATTTGTTCTATGCAGACACACCATTTCAAGGCCGTTTCCTACCAAACCATTCGACCCGGGCCGCGTCTGCTGGTGCTGGGGGCGGTCCATGGCAACGAAACCGCTGGCACCAAGGGTATCTTGCGTGTGCTCGGTGAAATCGACGCCAAGACCCTGAGCCTGGCGGCGGGCAGCGTCACTTTTGTCCCGATCACCAATCCGCTGGCGTACGAAAAGTGCCAGCGCGCGGGTGAACGAAACCTCAATCGCAATCTCGCTCCGACGACGGAGCCTCGGGAGTTCGAGGATCACGTTGCCAACTGGCTGTGCCCGTTGATGGTCGAGCACGACGTGTTGCTGGATTTGCATTCGTTTCAGGCTGTCGGCCGGGCGTTTGTGATGGTTGGTCCGGAGAACAATGCGGACGCACTGGAACCCTTTGCTCAGGCGCAAGCGGAAGTGGACTTGGCCTTGCGCTTGGGAGTGACACGTTTTGTGGATGGATGGTTGAGTACCTATGCCAGGGGCGTCGAACGCCGACGAGCGGCCGTTGGCGCCGTTTCCAGCCGGGCCCAGCAACTCGACACAGATCCACGCTATGGTGTCGGCACCACTGAGTACATGCGCTCAGTCGGTGGTTACGCCCTGACTCTGGAATGTGGGCAACACGATGACCCTCACGCACCCGAGGTGGCCTACCAGGCGATCATCAATACGCTGGCCCATTTGGGACACATCCAGGCCCCCACGCCGTCGGTCGTCACCGACATTGAAGCCTTGCGTATCTACGACGTGATTGACAAGGCTCATGAGGACGACAAGTTCAGTCGGCACTGGTCCAGTTTTGATCGGTTGCAAGCGGGCGACCTGATTGGTACGCGGCACAACGGTGTACTGGTGCAGGCCCAGACCGATGGCTATATTCTGTTTCCCAACTCGAAAGCGGGCGTCGGTCACGAGTGGTTCTATCTGGCCAAGGCGAACCCGCGCTTGAACCGGGGCTGAGCAATGAGGCTGGGTCTTGGGATCGATGCGGGGGGGGGTAGCCAGAGCCGCTGGGCCTTGGTCGGAACCGATCAAGTCCTGGTGGCCGATGGCAGTATTGCAGGGTTAAGCGCGCTGCAATTGGCAAGCGAATCGGGCCTGAGAAAAGTGATGGGCATCCTTTCCGGTCTGGCGATTGAAGTCTCGTCTTATGGCCGGGTGGCGGCAGTGCATGCCGGGACTGGATCCATTGCCGGCTTTGTCGATCGGACTGCTCAGTTTCATCGGGCTGGTGGGCGCGGTGGCATTTTGGATGATGGGGGCAGTGGCTACTGGATCACCGTTGAAGCCCTGCGCTAAATTTGGCGTTTGGAAGATGAGGCGCCCGGTTGTTGGGTAGAACAGTCGATGCGCCAGAGCCTGGAGACGGGGTGCGATTTTCGTCAGATCCATTTGCAGGCCCACATTGCGGCAGCGCGCATGGCGTTGCGTTTTGTCCAGTAGGTGTTATGGGTATCAAAGGGTTTTCCATGAACAGATTTCTGCTTGCTTGTCTAGTTGCGCTGCTGACGGGTTGCGCAAGCGGTCCCCGCATCGACTCCAGCTTTACCGCAGTTAGCCAGGACAGTCGCGTACGCTATCTGGTGCTGCACTACACTTTTCTAGACTCCGCCAGTTCTCTGCGCGTGTTGACCCAGCAGCATGTCAGTTCGCACTACCTGCTCGATGATGGTGCTGATTTCAAGATTTACCGTTTGGTGGACGAGCATCGCCGTGCTTACCACTCGGGACTGAGTTCCTGGAAGGGCAATACCGGCTTGAATGCCAGTTCGATTGGCATCGAGATCGTGAATCTGGGTTGGCGCGACACGGACCATGGGCGTTTGTGGTTGCCATTTCCGCAAGGACAAATTGATCGTTTGATTCCCCTGGTTCGGGACATTGTCAAGCGTCATGATATTGCGCCGGACCGCGTACTGGCGCACAGCGATATTGCGCCTCAACGCAAGCAGGATCCAGGCCCCCTGTTTCCCTGGAAACAGTTGGCCGATGCCGGCCTGGTGTTGTGGCCGGACGAACAAGAAGTGGCGCGGCGTCAAGGCGATTTTGAGCTTCAACTGCCGAATGTGGCATGGTTTCAGAAGAAACTGGCTGAGCATGGCTTTGCCATTGCCCAGACCGGTGAGCTCGATCAGGCTACCCGCAATGTGGTGGTTGTATTTCAAATGAAATACCGCCCAGCCAAATTTGATGGAACGCCAGATGCGCAAACGGCGGCGATTCTTGATGTCCTGACAGCGCCACCGAATAAGTAGTGCGGTCTGTACCCCGGACTATAAAACAGCGTTTTCCAGCAAGGTCAAGGTCTGAGAAAACGTGTCCAGACGTGCCTTGAGACCGACAGGCAAGGTCATTTGATGCGCTATGTGGCCGATTGAGAAACCTTGAACTGCCGGAACCCTCAATCGGTCCAAATGGCTGTCAATGGTTTCATTCAGCGTAAGGGAAGATTCATTTTCCGGGGCCTCGCATTTCTCGAAAACTCCCAGCATCAAAGCGGCTGTTGTTTTGAAACCCTGACTGAGATTGAGTTGAGTCATCATTCGATCAATTCGATAGGGTGCTTCGTTGATATCTTCCAGAAACAGGATATGTCTTTGCAATTCCGCCGCATAAGGAGTGCCTGACAACGCCGCAACCATACTTAAATTACCACCTGTCAAACGACCGACCGCAATGCCATGTCGCGCGGTTCTGATCTGAAATTGTCCGGCCGTTTCTGCCTTGGTGCGATTTTCATCCGCCATCAGCATGACATATTCCTTTTCAGGTTGCATCAGAACGGCTTTCAGATGCGCTTTCGAGTAGTCGGAAAAAGTGGAAATACCTACAGGTCCGTGGAATGTGACCAACCGGGTTTGCCGATGTATTGCCAGCAGCAGGCAGGTCACATCGGAATAGCCGATAAGGATCTTCGGATGTTTGCGAATCAGTTGGTAGTCGATGTGAGGCAACAGCGTGATACCTCCAGAACCGCCGGTAGCGGCCCATATGGCGTCTATCTCGGGGTCGGCAAACATGGCGTGCAAATCCTCCAGGCGTTGGGCGATGGTGCCGGCATAGCGGCCACGGCGCGCCAGTACATGTTTGCCGAGTTTGACCTTGACGCCCAGGTCTTCGATATTGCGCACCGCTTTATCGATGCCTTCCTGTTCCAGAAAGCCACAGGGGGTGATCACTCCCACCGTGCCGCCCGCATTCAAACGCCTGGGCTTGATGATGCCAACATTTCTGGCGGCTGGCTTGGCTGCAAGGGAGTCCGGTAGCAACGCTGCAGCCAAGGACACAGCTGTCCCTTTGGCCAAGTCGCGTCTGTCTAATGATCCGGGGAGCATCAATCGTGTTGCTTCATCAACTGAGCTGGCTCGTCAGCGGCTATCACCTTTTGCGCCCATGCTGTCAGTTTTCCGGTGTCTGCCCGCAACACCTCCTGCTTGACGGCCAGAATCTGAGCCGGATGCATGGAAAAACTGCGCAATCCCAATCCCAGCAATAAACGGGTCAGACTGGTGTCGCCCGCCATTTCGCCGCATACGCTGACCTCTTTGCCTTGGGCCCGGCACTCGGCGATGGTGAGAGCCACCAGACCCAGTACGGCTGGATGCAAGGGGTCGTACAGATGCGCCACCGATTCATCATCACGGTCTATCGCCAACGTGTATTGAATCAGATCATTGGTGCCGATTGACAGGAAATCGAAATACTTCAGGAATATCTTGAGAGTCAGGGCGGCAGCCGGGATTTCGATCATGGCCCCGATCCTGATCGGTCCATAGGCAACTCCCCGGTTGTCCAGTTCGGCACGGGCACGGTCAATGAGTGCAAAAGTATGACGAATTTCCCTGGCATGGACCAGCATGGGTATCAAAAGATTGGTCTGCCCGTGCGCTGCGGCGCGCAGAATTGCCCTCAGTTGCGTCAAGAACATGGCGGGGTCGGCCAGGCTCCAGCGGATCGCCCGCAGACCCAGAGCCGGGTTAAGGTGTGCCGAGTCCTGCAGCGACTCGTCCAGCGGTTTGTCGGCACCGACATCAACCGTGCGTATCGTGACCGGCAAGCCGTTCATGCCTTCAATGGCGCGTCGATAGGCCTGGTACTGTTCTTCTTCGTTGGGCAGCTTGCTTTGGCGGCCCATGAAAAGAAACTCACTTCTGAAGAGTCCGACTCCCACGGCACCGGACTTGATGGCGCCCGGTGCGTCTTCCGGCATTTCGATATTTGCAAGCAGATCAACTTTTTGACCATCCAGAGTGACTGCTGGCGTGTGCAGCAATCGCGATAACCGGCCGCGATCGAGTTCGTGCTGGCGTTGCTTGAAGCCATACTCGGCCAGAATGATGGACGAAGGGTCGACCACGACCACGCCAGCATCGCCGTCGATGATGACCCAGTCATCCTGGCGCACCAACTGGCTGGAAAGGCGCGCGCCTACCACGGCTGGAATGTCCAGACTGCGTGCGACGATGGCGGTGTGTGAAGTCTTACCACCTACGTCCGTAATGAAACCAGCAAATACGCTTTGTTTGAATTGCAGCATGTCGGCCGGCGACAGATCGTGCGCAATCAGAATCAAGGGGACATCGACGGTGTCATCGAGCAAAAGGTCTTGCTGGGACTTTTTGCGTCCAATATTCTTGTGTGGCACCGTCACGGGCGAGGGCACGCCTTTCATGGCACGCAGCACTTTTTCGGTGATCTGCTCCAGGTCACCCTTGCGCTCACGCAGGTAGGCGTCCTCCATTTCGTCGAATTGACGCGCAATGACCTCCAGTTGCGTCGTCAGTGCCCACTCGGCGTTATACAGACGATCCGTAATCCAGTGCTTGACGCCGTCAATCAGTTCCTCGTCCTGCAAAAGCATCAGGTGGACGTCCAGCAGAGCTGCCAATTCATGGGGTGCCTCTTTCGGGCCCATGTGGGCGATACTGATTTGCAGGCGATGAATTTCGTCGACCACTGCATTGCGTCCATTGCGAACCCGATCAATTTCAGTGCCTATCTGGGATGGCTCAATGAAATAGTGCGCGACGTCGACACGGCTTGACGCCACCAGAACAGCTCGCCCGATAGCGATACCGCGGGTGACCGCAAGACCGTGAATGGAAAAAGTCATTCACCTTCTCCGAATTTGTCCTCGATCAAGGCCCGCAGAGCGTCCTGTGCCTCCTGCTCGCGCCCGCCGACGGTTTCAATTTCAACCGTGCTGCCCATGCCAGCCGCCAACATCATGACGCCCATGATGCTTTTGGCGTTCACACGTCGACCCCCTTTGGACATCCACACCTCGCACGGGAAACTACCTGCCAACTTCGTCAATTTGGCGGAGGCACGTGCATGCAAGCCCAATTTATTGTTGATGGTCGTCGTTGTTTTGATCATTTTTCCTTTTTGCCTGATTCTGTGGTGCCGTCGTCGCCACCTGCATGATGCCCTGAGTGCCGCCAGCCAGGGCCCTGGCCACTAGCGCATCGAGCGACTCATGTCGATAGGTTACCGTGCGTAGCAGCATGGGCAGGTTGATCCCGGCTATCAACTTTGAATTCAGACCATCTACCAGTTTCTGTGCCACGTTGCACGGTGTGGCGCCAAATGCGTCAGTTAATACCAAGACTTGAGGGGTGGCAAGAAGACTTAGCGCCTGCGCAGCGCCACTCAGGGTTTCTTCGGGTGGAACGTTGGGCTGTACATCAAACGCCATAACCCCCGCTGCACCATCTGGAAAAACATGCAGGACGCATTGGCGCAGGGCGCTGGCCAGGGGTGCATGGGCGATAATGAGGATGCCGTTCATTAGTAGCGTGGTGTGCCGACTGCTGCGATGCGAGTCAGCCCTGTCTCCAACATTTCAGAAGCTTTGATTATGGCTTTTTATGCCCAGGAAATAGAAATACGAGGTGACACCACAAAGTAAAAATAGACCCATCGCCGACTGTAGAGCCTGTATTTCGGTCAGGCCGAACGCCTTGAAGCCATCGATTGCCAGACCGATGCCCCACTGCACCACAAATATGCCGGCAAATATTACCAAGTTGTAAGCTGAGAGAGCCCGTCCAGCAAGTGCTGGCGAAAAGGCCATGCCAACTGCCGGTTGCGCCAGTGCAACAAAGGTACAACTCATGCAATATAGGGCCCATAAGGCTCCAGAGCTTTCCGTCAAACGGGTTCCAGCTATTATTATGATAGCAAGAAAAAGGAAGCTCAATGGCAAGCCATAGGTGATCAGACGATCTGCATTGAAACCGCGTTTGACCAACCAGGGGTTGATCATGCCCCAAAGCCAAAAAGTGCATAACATCGAAACATTAATCCAGAAAAGTCCACTGGCAGCCTGGAGTGCGCTGTATTTGGCCACATTGATCAGCCATGGCGCAACCCACAAAGTTTGCATGGCAACCAAACCGCCGTAACAAAAAAAACCGATCGGCGCCATTTTTCGAAAATAGGGGTGTTGCCAGACTGGGGCATAGCTGGGTCTGGCGTTCGCTGGTTCCGCCTCCGGCGTCGACGTTTCCCATCGCGGCACTTGCCACGCGATCAGAGCCATCGCAACCGCTATCAGTGCCGCCAAAGCAACAAAAAGCACACGCCATCCAAATATTGGCAACATCCACTGCACTGGCAGGGTGGATGCAACCATACCCATAGAACCGGTCATTAGCATCCAGGAATTTGCGCGCATAAGGGTTGATGCGTCAAACCAGCGGCGGTAACCGGTCAGGGGTGCCATTAAGCAGGCGCTGACACCAACGCCGCACAAAATGCGCGCGGCCAGCAGAGCGGAAAAGCTTGTGGCAAAGGAAGATGCCAGACACCCGAGTACGGCCACTGCCAGAAGACCGAGAATTACTCTCTTCGGCCCATGTTTGTCCAGCCAGGCCCCCAGCGGCAGCTGAGTAACCGAGAAGCCCAAGAAATAACCCCCGGCCAGCAGACCCAGATCACCGGCATTGAGAGCAAATTCCCGTGTCAATGTAGGCGACAGTGTTGCCGTAATTGCGCGGATCAGGGCAGAAAAGAAATAGGCAAAAGCAAAAACCAGGAATACGGCGATGGCGCTACGCTTAGACAGGGCGGTCGGATTCGATAAATGAGACATGGATTCATTATCTGTGCTCACTCGGCGACGACTGAGGGAGCGTTTTTGCCGAGACCGGGGAACAGCAGTTTCGGATTGTGCCGGTGGTGCTTGAGCGGCTGCACTTTCTGGTGGCGTTAGCGGCCGCTTTGATGTGATCGAGTTTGGCGGCGTCTGCTCTTGCGGCAGGCAGTTTAGGTGGGGCGGTGTTTTGGCAGGCGATGGCTGGTGCGAGCGGCTTTGTTTCGCGGATGGCTGTGGCTGATTTTTATGGCTCTGGGGGATGTAGAAAACATGATGTTGACTGGTGAGACTGGCGGAGGCTGGGAAAGGCTGGGAATTTAAATTTTCTCAAGTAGAAAAACAGTGGTACGATACAAGGCTTCGCTGCAGAAGTTTGACAGTGTCGCAGCGGATATGATCGAGGTCAGATCTTGGCGATTCGCCGGTTTGATTTTGACAATGGATTGACAGCGGTTTAAAAACTGTGGCATAATTTAAGGCTTCGCTGATCGCAGTGAGGCGGGATGAAGAAGGTGGGCAAGAGTCTTGCAGATTTTTCAACCTGATGGTGAAAAAAGTTGACAGAGGTTTAAAAACTGTGTCACAATATAAAGCTTCGCTGATCACAGTGGGGTGTGGGAAAGAAGGTAGGCGCGAGTCCTGCTGACAGAGATCTTTAAAAACATACAGCCGATAAGTGTGGGCGTTTGAAGGCGATTGCCAAGTTCTTCGGAACTAAGTCTTAATTGACTTACAAACGCTCATAGAGATAGAAGTGAAGTTCACTTCAATTCCGTTTTTATGAGTTGCACAGAGATGTGCGAAAAAATTCAAGATCGAACTATAGAGTTTGATCCTGGCTCAGATTGAACGCTGGCGGCATGCCTTACACATGCAAGTCGAACGGCAGCACGGGAGCAATCCTGGTGGCGAGTGGCGAACGGGTGAGTAATATAT
>JBBQZA010000026.1:0-21522 GCA_038208175.1 Burkholderiales bacterium | reverse complement strand
ATCTCCTCGACCTCCACCACCGTGATCTTGCCGGCCATTGCCACCGCCGGGTTGAAATTGCGCGCCGTGCGCCTGAATATCAGGTTGCCGCTCTTGTCGGCTTTCCAGGCTTTGACCAGCGAGACTTCAGGCACCAGCGCGCGCTCCAGTATGTACTGATGACCATCGAACTCGCGCGTTTCCTTGCCTTCGGCGATCAGCGTGCCGACACCGGTACGCACATAGAAAGCCGGAATCCCGGCGCCGCCGGCGCGCAGTTTTTCGGCCAGCGTGCCTTGCGGCGTGAACTCCAGTTGCAACTCGCCGGCCAGAAACTGCCGCTCGAACTCCTTGTTCTCTCCGACATAACTTGAAATCATCTTGACGATCTGACGCGTTTCCAGCAACTTGCCCAAACCAAAGCCATCGACGCCGGCATTGTTCGAAATTGCCGTCAGGTTGCGCACGCCGCTGGCGCACAGCGCATCGATCAGGGCCTCTGGAATGCCGCACAGTCCGAAACCGCCTACCGCAATCAATTGTCCGTCTCGGACGATACCTTCCAGCGCTTTGGCCGCACTCGGGTAAATCTTGTTCACGTCATGATCTCCTTGTTAAAACAATTGTCGTACGATACTACCTAGTCAACTACGTAGTTCTCCGTAAGGTACAAACCCTATGTCTATGGCTCTCAATTTTGCAGACATCGATTACCGCATTGCTTTCGATTTGGCTCCGGTCGGGCTTATTCTGTCACGCAACCGGGTGATTGTGGACTGCAACCGCCACGTCTGCGAAATTTTCGGTGCTTCACGCGAGTTGCTGGTGGGAGCATCGTTTCAGCTGCTTTACCCCAGCGCCATCGAATTCGAGCGCACCGGCTCGCGCATTGCGCCGATCCTCAACCGCAGTGGAACCTACGCAGATGACCGCATCATGAAACGCGCCAGCGGCGAGACCTTCTGGTGCCACGTCACCGGCAGGGCCCTCAATCAGAGTACGCCGCATGAGGCCGGTATCTGGACCTTTGAAGACTTGAGCTCACGCCGGCCGGTGAAGGCCGAGCTGACTGCCCGCGAGCGTGAGGTGGCAGCGCATCTGATGGATGGTCTGACATCCAAGGCAATTGGCAAGGCACTGAGCATCAGCCACCGCACGGTTGAAATCTACCGGGCTCGCCTGATGCGCAAGTACAAGGCCTCCAACACCGGCGACCTGGTGCACCGGCTGATGGCAGGCTGACTGCCTCCCAATCAGGCAAAATGGAGGCTGACAGATTTCGAATCATCGTTTCAATCATTTGCAACAACACCGGAGTATTTTTATGAGCAACCGTCGCGAATTCATCGTTCAAGTCAGTCTGGGCAGCAGCATGTTGGCCGCTGGCAGCACATTAGCGCAAGGCGCCCTGGTCGCCGAGACTGATGCCCAGGCCGCGGCGCTGGGCTACAAGGCCGATGCGACCAAAACGGACAAGGCAAAGTTCAAGCAATATGCCGCTGGCAATCAATGCAGCAACTGCGTGCTGTATCAGGGTAAGGCCGCTGACACTGCTGGCCCGTGTCCGCTGTTCGTCGGCAAACAGGTGACCGCCAAGGGATGGTGCAGTGCTTGGGCGAAAAAGGCCTGACCGACATGAACCGCTACCCTGCCCCCGAACTGAAAGACCTGCCCGAGGACATCCGCCTGCGGGTGCTGGAGGTGCAGGAAAAGGCAGGTTTTGTACCCAACGTATTCCTGGCGCTGGCGCGAAGGCCGACGGAGTGGCGCGCTTTCTTTGCCTACCACGATGCCTTGATGTTGAAGGACTCCGGCCTGAGCAAGGGCGACCGCGAGATGATCGTCACCGCCACCAGCGCGGCCAACAAATGCCTTTATTGTGTGGTGGCGCATGGCGCGATTTTGCGCATCTACGAGAAGAAACCACTGGTTGCGGATCAGGTCGCCGTCAATTACCGCAAAGCCGACATCACGCCGCGGCAACGCGCCATGCTGGACTTTGCGATGAAAGTCTGCCTGAAATCGGATGAAATTTCGGACGCTGATTTTCCGGCGCTGCAAGCCCACGGATTCAGCGATGAAGACATCTGGGACATTGCTGCGATCACGGCATTTTTCGGCCTCTCAAACCGCATGGCCTCGTTCAGCAACATGCTCCCCAACCCGGAGTTCTATCTGATGGGCCGGGTTGCCAAGCCAAAATAGCAGCGTGCCCTTGTCGCTGACAATGCAGCCCCTCGCCGGGTATGCCAAGCCCTTATGTATTCGCACCATTTCGGCCTGACGCAGGACCCGTTTTCCATCGCGCCTGACCCGCGTTACCTGTTCATGAGCGAACGGCACCGGGAGGCCCTGGCGCACCTGCTGTTTGGCGTGGCCGGTCCGACTGGCAATGCGGCTGGTACCGGCGGCGGCTTTGTGCTGTTGACTGGTGACATCGGCACCGGCAAGACCACCATCTGCCGCTGCTTCCTGGAGCAGATTCCGAGCGGCTGCCATGTGGCCTACATCTTCAATCCCAGGCTGACTGTCCCCGAACTGCTGCAGTCGATCTGCGAGGAATTTCACATTCAACTGGCGAATACGGCTTCGAATCCGCCATCGGTCAAGGATTACATCGACGCTCTCAATGCCTTCCTGCTCAAGAGCCATGCCGAAGGGCAAAGCAGTGTACTGATCATCGACGAAGCCCAAAACCTCAAGCCTGACGTGCTGGAGCAATTGCGTCTGCTGACCAATCTCGAAACCAGCGAGCGCAAGCTGCTTCAGATTGTGCTGATCGGTCAGCCCGAATTGCGCAGCATGCTGGAGCGTTCCGATCTGGAGCAACTGGCGCAACGCGTCATCGCCCGCTTTCACCTTGACGCCTTGACCGACGCCGAGAGCACACAGTACATTGGGCACCGTCTGGCGGTGGCGGGCCTGACCGGCCCGACGCCCTTCGACAACCGCTCCCTGCGCCGCATCCATCGCCTGGCACGGGGCGTGCCGCGGCGCATCAATCTGTTATGCGGACGCGCCTTGCTGGGAGCCTGGGCCAACGGCCTGCACCGCGTTGACCGCAAAGTTGTGGATCGGGCCGCCGCCGAGGTATTCGGGACTGACGCGGCGCGAGAGCGGGCTGCCGACCGAAGACTGATGGCCTTCGCGCTGGGTGGCCTGCTCTTGTTGGCGGCTGCCAGCGTGGCCGCCTATCTGCTCTGGCCACAGGACGAAAGAAAGCCGCCGACAGTGCAACTCAACGCTGCGCCGTCGAAGTCGATTTCGTCCCCGGCGCGCACTTCGAGTGCTCCGGCGGTCGCCGCGACGGCGGCGCAAGCTGTCGCTTCAGCGCCGCTACAGGTTCAACCTTCGGCAACGCTCTCCCTCGAAGACATCGACGCGCTGTTGCCGCAACTGCCCAGCGACATCAATCTGGCATGGCGTGAACTGGCACCTCTGTGGAAACTGCCCGCAGCACAAGGCGAACCCTGCCTGGCCGCCGCAGCACAACAGTTGCAGTGCTATCGCACCAGCAACCTGACTATTCCCCTGTTGCGCCAGCTCGGACGCCCCGGCGTCCTGACGCTGCAACCGGACAGTGGTCCGCCGGTCTATGCCTTATTGGTCGGCTTGACCGACCAGGCCGCCAATCTGAGGATGGCGGATGGCACGCACCAGGTCCGGCTCGTTTCCCTGGGGCGTCTGTGGCGCGGCGACTTTGCCACTTATTGGCGCTCACCCCCCGGATACATCCCCGACCTGCGCGACGGCAGCAGCGGAGCGGCGATCGAACATCTTGCCAAACAACTCGATCTGCTGGACGGAAAACCGGCACGCGCGTCAGGTTCCCCGCCGCAAATTCTGGACGCCGCACTGCGAGGGCGTATCCGGGCCTTTCAGCGGGCCCAGGGCCTGCGGCCGGACGGCCAGCCTGGCCCAATGACCTTCATGCAACTTGACAGTGCCACCGGACTGAACGAGCCACGCCTGCAAAGCACAGTGAAATAACACCATGTCCTACATCCTCGATGCGCTGAAACGAGCTGATGCCGAACGCGAGCGCGGCCTGGTGCCCGGCCTGTACGCGCGGCAAGTCACCAGCACGGGTCCCAGAACCGTTTCTTCGACGCCCCGCTGGGTCTGGCTGGCGCTCCTCGCTGGCGTGGCGCTGGCGGCCGTTGCGGTCGGTCTGGGGGCATGGCGCAGCGCCAGCGATGCGCCACCGAAGCAGGTGTTGGTGCCAGCAGCCTTGCCAGCGCCAGTCGCAGCCTCGGCCGTGCAGCCAGCGGCGCCACCGATTGCGGTTCCAGTACCCGTGACGGCTGCCCCGGCTCCTGCCGTGGCAGCGCCGGTGGTGGCGGCTCTAGTGGCAGTGGCAAAGCCTGTGCAAGTGGTGGTGGCGCCTGCTGTGCCAAGTGCATCAGCAAGCCGTAGCGCGAGTGTTGCGGTACCGCTGCTGGCCGAGTTGCCGGAAGAAATCCGGCGCCAGATCCCGGCACTGACCATTACCGGCGCCGTGTATTCCGACAATCCGGCACAACGACTGCTGTTGGTCAACAACCTGGTGCTGAACCAGGGCAGCCAGGCAGGGCCAGACCTCACGCTGGACGAGATCGGCAGCAAGAGTTCCGTGTTCAGTTTCCGCGGCACCCGGTTTCGGCTGGCGCACTAGGTCAAACTTTCTTCACGCACCAAAGCCGTCGTCTGCCGAAATCACGGCTCCGTTAATGAAGTGGCTTTCGTTGGCACACAACATGACCAGCACCGCGTCCAGATCCTGGACTTGGCCGACGCGCTTGCGCGGCAGCATCTGCATCAGTTTCTTGCCCTGCTCGGATTGCCAATGACGATGATTCATTTCAGTATCGATATAGCCCGGGCAGATCGCATTGACATTGATACCGAATTTTCCCCACTCCAGCGCCATCGCCTTGGTCATTTGCACGACGGCCGCCTTGCTCATGCAATAAACACCAATTTGCGGCAGCACGCGCAAGCCCGCCATTGAAGCAATGTTGACGATGCGCCCACCGGTGTAGGTTCCCGGCGCCGCTCCCCTGGCCCTTGCCAGCATGCGCCGGCCAACCTACTGCGCGACAAAGAAAGCACCCTTGACATTGGTGTTGAACATGAAATCAAAATCCTGTTCCGCCACATCCTGAAGACGTTGTGTGGTGCTGACACCCGAGTTGTTGATCAGGATGTCAATCGAGCCGACCTCGGTTTCCGCATGCGCCACCGCCGACTTGATGGAATCCAGGTCGGTCACATCGAGTTCGGTCACATGGGCGTCACCGCCCTCGCCTTCAATCTCGGCCCGCAATTCCTTGAGCCGATCCAGGCGACGACTCGCCAGGACAACCGCAGCCCCGGCCCTTGACAGGGTTTTGGCAAATTGGGCGCCGAGGCCACTGGACGCCCCGGTGATAAAGGCCACCCGGCCAGAAAGATCTATGCTGTACGCCATTTAGAGTGCCTCCATGAATAGAAAATGTTCGTGCTCGATTATGTCGGTTCACCGCATAAAATAAGTTTCGCGTTCGACAACCCGTGGTCGTGGCCCGTGGCTAGATCATGCAGCAATTATCAGATGAGTTCTACCATGACAAATCAGGAAATACTGGATCAGTTCGGCCCTCGTGAATCCATGGAGTACGACGTCGTCGTGGTCGGCGCCGGCCCGGCCGGTCTGTCCGCGGCCATCCGTCTCAAGCAACTGGGCGCAGAAAAAGGCAAGGATGTGTCGGTCGTGGTACTCGAAAAAGGCGCCGAGCCCGGGGCCCACATTCTGTCCGGAGCAGTGCTCGATCCGATTGCGCTGGATGAGCTGTTCCCGGACTGGAAGGCGCTTGGCGCCCCGCTCAATCAACCGGTGACAGACGAAGCGATGATGTTTCTGAGTGAAACCAGCGGCTATCGCACGCCCAATTTCCTGCTGCCCAAATGCAGCCAGAACCATGGCAATTACATCATCAGTCTGGGTGCCCTGACGCGCTGGTTGGCAACCCAGGCGGAGAACCTGGGTGTCGAGATCTTTGCCGGTTTCCCGGCCGCCGAGGTTCTTTACAACGAGAGCGGCGCCGTCAAAGGTGTGGCCACCGGGAACCTGGGTGTCGGCAAGGACGGCACGCCCGGCGAGAACTTCCAGATCGGCATGGAACTGCTGGCGAAATACACGGTTTTCGCTGAAGGTTCGCGTGGTCATCTGGGCCGTCAGTTGATCGAAAAATACAGGCTCGATGCCGGCTGCGATCCGCAGTCCTATGGTCTGGGCATCAAGGAGTTGTGGGAAGTGGACCCGGCGCGCCACGAGCCTGGCCTGGTCGTGCACACCGCCGGTTGGCCGATGAACGACAGCACCTATGGCGGCTCCTTTCTGTACCACATGGAAGACAACAAGATCGCTCTGGGTTTCATCACCGGATTGAACTACAGCAACCCGTATCTGAGTCCGTTCGAAGAGTTCCAGCGCTGGAAGACGCATCCCAATATCCGCTACTACCTGGAAGGCGAGGACAAAGGCTTGAAGCCGGCCAAGCGGCTGGCCTACGGCGCACGGGCCATCACTGCCGGCGGCATCATGTCGCTGCCAAAGACCGTGTTTCCGGGTGGTGCACTGGTCGGCTGTGATGCGGGCTTCCTGAATGTGAGCCGAATCAAAGGCAGCCACACGGCGATGAAATCAGGCATGCTCGCCGCCGAGGCGGCTTTTGACGCCGTGACAAACGGGCGCCAGCACGACGAATTGAGCGCTTATCCTGAAGCGTTTCATCACAGTTGGCTGCACACCGAACTGAACAAAGCCAGGAACTTCAAGGCCTGGTTCAAATATGGCCTGACCGTCGGTACCCTGATGAATGGCTTTGAGCAGTTTGGCCTGAGAGGCAACATGCTCTGGACCATTCACCGTGACAAGCCGGACTACGCCTACCTCAAAGCGGCAGCCGAGTGCAAGCCCATCGACTACCCCAAACCCGATGGCAAGCTGACCTTTGACCGCCTGTCCAGCGTCTACATCAGCAGCGCCAACCACGAAGAAAACCAGCCTTCGCACCTGACGCTGAAGGACGCCTCGGTGCCGGTCGCCATCAACCTGGCCAAGTACGCCGGGCCCGAAGCGCGCTACTGCCCGGCGGGCGTGTACGAATTCGTCAAAAACGACGACAACACCGACCGCCTGCAGATCAACGCCGCAAACTGCGTCCACTGCAAGACTTGCGACATCAAGGACCCGACACAAAACATCGTCTGGGTCACACCTGAAGGCGGTGGCGGACCAAATTACGCCGGCATGTAGGCCAAGCAGCTAGAATGCGGCGGTCAGGAGAGAGTCCTTTCAGAAAGGGCCGCCGAAGGCGCAGGAGGCTGCTGGTGCAGACTGTGAACGCTCAGGCAAAAGGACTGACGTACGTTTTGCAAAAGACGTTTCCCACTGGAGAGAGGCCGTATTGAATGCGGTCCACCGAAGGAGCAAACCTGCATCGCCAGGCGAATCTCTCAGGTAAAGCGGACAGCGGGGGTAGCCCATGGCTTCGGTCATGGAATTGTTTTACCTCTCGCCCACACCGGAGTCCGCTGATGGCAACGCCTGACAATCTTCTGAAAACACCGCTCAACGATCTGCACGTATCCCTCGGTGCCCGCATGGTGCCGTTCGCCGGCTATTCCATGCCGGTGCAGTACCCCAGCGGATTGATGGCCGAACACCATCACACGCGCAACGCTGCCGGCCTGTTTGACGTTTCGCACATGGGGCAGTTGCGCCTGGTCGGACCGGATGCAGCAGCAGCATTTGAGAGCCTATTGCCAGTCGACGTGATCGATTTGCCGGTCGGCAAGCAACGTTACGGCCTGCTGCTCAATGACGAGGGCGGCATCATCGACGACCTGATGTTTTTCAAACGCGAAGAGGACATCTTTGTGATCGTCAATGGCGCCTGCAAGGCTGGCGACATGGCGCACATTGAAGCCAGAATTGGCGCTCGCTGCCAGGTGATTCCGATGCCAGAAAGGGCGCTGCTGGCGCTGCAAGGACCGCAGGCCGTTGACGTTATGTCGCGCCTGGCGCCTGGCGTTGAAAAGCTGGTGTTCATGACCGGCGGCCGTTTCTCTGTGCAGGTCGGTACTCAAAGTATCGCCGTCTTCCTGACTCGCAGCGGCTACACCGGTGAAGACGGGTTCGAGATTTCAGTTCACGCGTCACAGGCTGACGCGCTGGCACGTGCCCTGCTGGCCCAACCGGAAGTGAAACCCATAGGCCTGGGTGCCCGCAACTCGCTGCGTCTGGAAGCCGGCCTGCCGCTCTACGGCAACGATATCGACGCCAGCACGACACCGGTGGAAGCGGCTCTGAACTGGGCCATGCAAAAAGTACGGCGCATTGGTGGAGCGCGCGCCGGAGGTTTTCCGGGTGCTATCAAAATACTAGCACAACTCGAAGGTGGGACGGGGGCTCCAAGCCGAAAACGTGTTGGTTTGCTGGCTCTGGAGCGGATCCCGGTGCGCGAACACACACCATTGCAGGACCTGGGTGGCAAGCTGATCGGCGAGGTCACCAGCGGCCTGCTCGGGCCGACTATCGACAAGCCGGTTGCCATGGGCTACGTGACACCCGGATTCACCGCGCTGGGCACACGCATCAATGCGCTGGTGCGTGGCAAGCCGGTGCCTATGCAAGTGGTTGCCATGCCCTTCGTTCCGACGCGCTACTTCCGCGGTTGATTGACAGATTTCATTGACTTTATATTTTGGAGAACTCCATGACGATCAAATACACACCTGACCATGAATGGATCAAAGTTGACGGCGCTAGCGCCGTCATCGGCATCACGCATCACGCACAGGACGCGCTCGGTGACATCGTGTTTGTCGACCTGCCTGAAGTGGGTAAAAGCTTTGCCGCCAAGGACATTGCCGGTGTGGTGGAGTCGGTCAAGGCAGCGGCCGACGTCTACATGCCGGTTAGCGGTGAAGTCACCGAAGTGAACGAAGCCCTGCGCGGCGACCCATCGCTGGCCAACAGCGACCCGCTCGGTGCCGGCTGGTTCTTCAAGGTCAAGCTCGCCAATCCGGCCGAACTGGACGCCCTGATGGACGAGACCAGCTACAGCACTTTTTCCACCACCGAATAACCCGGAGTCTTCGATGCCAACGCCACACGCCACGCCTTTGGGCGCGCTTGAAAACGCCCGTGAATTTATCGCCCGCCATATTGGCATTGACGAAGCCGACGAAGCCTTGATGCTGAAGGCTGTCGGATCGAGTTCGCGTCGCGAACTCATAGCCGGCATCGTGCCGCGTTCGATCGCGCGCAGTAGCCCGATGGCTATTCCCGAGGCCATCACCGAGGCTGCGGCGCTGGCCGAACTGAAAGCGATTGCGGCGAAGAACAAGATCTTCAAAAGCTATATCGGCCAGGGCTATTACGACACGCACACACCGGGCGTGATTCTGCGCAATACTCTGGAAAACCCGGCCTGGTACACGGCGTATACACCGTACCAGGCGGAAATCAGTCAGGGCCGCATGGAAGCGCTGGTCAACTTTCAGACCATGATCACCGACCTGACCGCCTTGCCAATGGCCAATGCCTCCATGCTGGACGAAGCGACAGCGGCGGCTGAAGCCATGACGCTGGCGCTACGCGTCGGCAAATCCAAATCGACCACCTTTCTGGTCGACAGCGAAGTGCTGCCGCAAACGCTGGAGGTGATCCAGACGCGCGCGCGCCCGCTCGGACTGACGGTGAAGCAGTGCAACGCCGGCGCAGCGCTGGCAGGCGACAGCTTTGCTGTGCTGCTGCAATATCCGGGCGTCAGCGGTGTGGTGCGCGATGAGCGCGAACGCATTGCGGCCTATAGAAAACAGGGTGGCGTCGTCATCATGGCGGCCGATCTGCTGGCGCTGACGCTAATCACCCCACCCGGCGAAATGGGTGCTGATATTGCCATTGGCAATACGCAGCGCTTCGGCATGCCGATGGGCAATGGCGGGCCGCACGCCGCCTATCTGGCCTGTCGCGACGAGTTCAAACGATCCATGCCGGGGCGCCTGGTCGGCGTCAGCGTTGACGCGCACGGCAACCCGGCTTACCGCCTGGCCCTGCAAACACGCGAGCAGCACATCCGGCGCGAGAAAGCCACCTCCAACATCTGCACTGCGCAGGTGCTGCCGGCAGTGATCGCCAGCATGTACGCGGTCTACCATGGCCCGACGGGTCTGGTGCGCATCGCCAGACGCGTCGCCGCTTTCACCGCCATCCTGGCACAGGGCTTGCGGAACATGGGCTACCAGATGGCCAACGCCAGCGCCTTTGACACCCTGACCATAAGCACTGCCGAAGCCACGCCGTTGATCGTTGCCAAGGCCGTCGCCGCCGGTGTCAACCTGCGACGAAGCTCGGAAACCAGCCTGAGTATTTCGCTCGATGAAACCACCACACGGGACAACATCGAGCAACTCTGGGCCTACTTTGCAGAGGACGGTCAGGCGCTACCCACAGTCGCTTCGTTCGAACAGACAGTCGAATCCCTGATACCGCCGACGCTGCATCGAGGTAGCGACTTTTTGACGCACCCGGTGTTCAACACCTGCCACAGCGAGACCGGCATGTTGCGTTACATCCGGCGGCTCAGCGACAAGGACCTGGCGCTCGATCGCAGCATGATTCCCCTGGGCAGTTGCACCATGAAGCTCAATGCCACCAGCGAGATGATTCCCATCACCTGGCCCGAGTTTGCGTCGCTGCACCCGTTCGCACCGCAGGATCAACTGCAAGGCTACAAAGAACTCGATCAGCAATTGCGCGACTGGCTGTGCCAGGCCACTGGTTACGCCGGCGTCAGCCTGCAGCCCAACGCCGGCTCGCAGGGCGAATACGCCGGTCTGTTGACGATCCGGGCCTACCATGAAGCCAATGGGCAGGGGCATCGCAACATCTGCCTGATACCCAGCAGCGCCCACGGCACCAATCCGGCCAGCGCGCAAATGGCTGGCTTGCACGTGGTCGTGACGGCCTGCGACGCCAATGGCAATGTGGATCTGAATGACCTCAAGGCCAAATGCGAACAGCACAGCCGACATCTGGCAGCGGTGATGATCACCTACCCGAGCACGCACGGCGTCTTCGAGACCAGCGTGAAAGAACTCTGCGCCTTGGTGCATTCACACGGCGGACGGGTCTATGTCGACGGCGCCAACATGAATGCGCTGGTCGGCGTGGCGGCGCCGGGCGAATTCGGTGGCGATGTCAGTCATTTGAACCTGCACAAAACCTTTTGCATTCCGCACGGCGGTGGCGGTCCCGGCGTCGGCCCGGTCTGCGTCGTTGCTGATTTGGTACCCTACCTTCCAGGACACGCAACCGGTGGACTAAAGTCAAGCGGCGTTGGAGCGGTATCAGCAGCGCCACTCGGCAATGCCGCCGAGTTGCCGATCAGCTGGATGTACTGCCGCATGATGGGTCCGCAAGGGCTCCGCTCCGCCACCGAAGTAGCCATCCTGGCCGCCAACTACATCAGCGCCCGCTTGAAGAATCACTACCCAACGCTGTATGCCAGCAGCAATGGCCATGTGGCACACGAATGCATTCTGGACTTGCGTCCCTTGAAGGAAAGCAGTGGCGGTGCCAACGGCATATCCGCCGAAGATGTCGCCAAGCGTCTGATGGACTATGGCTTTCACGCGCCAACGCTGAGCTTCCCGGTACCCGGCACGCTGATGGTCGAGCTGACCGAGAGCGAAACACTCGGCGAGCTGGATCGTTTCATCGACGCCATGATCGCGATACGCCAGGAGATTGCCAAAGTGGAGCAAGGCGTTTGGCCGCAGGACAACAACCCGCTCAAACACGCGCCGCATACGGCAGCCTCGTTGATGGGCGAAGCGTGGGATCGGCCCTACTCGCGCGAAGTTGGTGCCTTTCCGCTGGCCAGCCTGAAGCAGGTCAAGTACTGGCCTCCGATTGGTCGGGTCGATAACGTTTACGGCGACCGCAATCTGTTCTGTTCCTGCGTGCCTATCGGAGAACCTGGCTAATACTCCGCACTAGACCCAGGCACATTCGCAGGTGAAGTGCCGCAGGTACTGGGGCTGCTTGGTGATGCGCACACCGCGGATGCTGGCGGCTTTTTGCTTGACCTCGTCAATCACCTCGGCGGCGTAGTCGAAGTGCGACTGGGTGTACATGCGACGCGGAAACGCCAGCCGCACCAGTTCCATGCTGTGGTAAGTCTCACGCCCGTCGGGCAAGCGCTTGCCAAACATGACGGACCCGATCTCGACCCCGCGAATACCACCCTCCAGGTACAAGGCATTGCACAGAGCCCAGGCCGGATAGTGCTCTACCGGCATGTCCGGCAGCACGGTTCTGGCATCGATATAGACCGCATGGCCACCGGTCGGCTTGACAAAGCCGACGCCGCAGGCCTGCAGCCGCTCTCCCAGGTACTCGGCGGTGCGCAGGCGGTAGCGCAGGTAATCCTCCTGCATGCCCTCCTCCAGACCGACCGCCAAGGCCTCCAGATCACGCCCGGCGAGCCCACCATAAGTGGGAAAACCTTCGGTCAGGATCAGCACGTTGCGCACCGCGTCCATCCACTCCTCACTGCGCAGCACGATGAAGCCGCCAATGTTGACCATGCCGTCCTTCTTGGCGCTCATGGTGCAGCCGTCGGCGTAGGAAAACATTTCCTGCACGATCTCAAGAATCGATGAATTCTCATAGCCGCTCTCGCGCATCTTGATGAACATCGCGTTTTCGGCAAAGCGGCAGACGTCCATGATGAAGGGTTTGGCATAGCGCTTGAGCAAGGCGGCATAGGCCCGGATGTTGGCCATTGAGACCGGCTGACCGCCGCCGGTGTTGTTGGTGACGGTGATCATGCCGAACGGAATGCGCTCGCGCTCGGTCTTCAGAAGTGCCTCGACCCGCGCCAGATCGATATTGCCTTTGAACGGGAAAATCAACGCCGGTTGCAAGCCTTCAGCGATGACCATATCGACCGCTTCAACCCCGATGTATTCGAGATTGGCCCGGGTGGTGTCGAAGTGCGAATTGTTGGGCACCAGATCACCCTTCTTGCAGACCGCGGTAAAAAGCACTTTTTCCGCTGCGCGCCCCTGATGCGTCGGCACAAAGTACTTCATGCCGGTGATATTCTGGATCACCGCTTCCAGGCGATAAAAACTGCGCGCGCCGGCATAGCTCTCGTCCCCTTCCATGATGGCGCCCCATTGCCGCGAGGACATGGCGCCGGTGCCGGAATCGGTCAGCCAGTCAATCAGCACATCTTCCGCGCGCAACTTGAAAACATTGAGTTTGGCTGCTTCCAGCAGTTGTTCGCGTTCCAGCCGCGTGGTCATGCGAATCGGTTCTATGCTTTTGATGCGAAAAGGTTCAATCAGGGTTTTTGGCATGACAGTAGGAAGAAAGTTACAGTGAGGCCGTGAAGTTATCACCGCCGAAATCGCCGTGGTGTCGGTTATTGCCAACAGATTGAAAATATCGCGGGGCTGCCAACGATAATCACGTTTGTCAGCCCTTATTGGATGCGGCTGATGCGTCAACCCAAGGAGTACGAAATGGCAAAAGGTCAGCAAAGCAACAAGATGGTCAAGAAACCGAAAAAGGACACTTCACCGGCCAAGCCTGTGTCGGCCGACGCGGTGCGGCCCACCGTCACCACGGTAGTACCGGTACGCGGTAAGCTGAAAAACGCCCCCAACAAAGGGTAACCGACTCTCTTGAGCCGATGCCGCTGGGCGCGCTGCACGGTGAACTCGCCGTGCTTTTGACCGAATTTGTCCTTACTCGATGCGTGTCACCGATACCGGCTTGAAGCCGAAGTCGGCCGCTCTGCCTTTGCGCCCACGCGTAGCCCTGGCGTTGTTCAGGCTGCGAATCTCCAGTGTTTCTTCGCGTGTCTTGCCACCCCGTCCGATACCCTCGATCCGGATACTGCGGGTGTATGCGGCGGCACCTGCCAAGGTGTCTTTCTCCTGCAGGTCCAGCAGCATCAGGCCGCGTCCCCCATTGGCCATGGCCTTCAAATCACCGATCTCGAAGGTCGAAATGCGCCCACCGGTGGAGACACAGGCCACATGCGTGGCGGGCAAGATCGGTGAGCTGCCCTGGTTGGCAACGACCGGCGATGGCCGACACAGCACCTCACCCGGGTTGCAGCTGACAAAGGCCTTGCCGGCCTTGAGTCTGGAACTCATGTTCTCGATGGAAGCGATGAAACCGTAGCCGCCCGAGCTGCTGAGCAGCAACCGCGTGTCAAGGGCGCCGGCGAAGAAATAAAGCAGTTGGGTACCGGCTTCGAGTTCCAGCAAACTCGTCAGAGGCTGACCATCACCACGCCCGCCCGGCAACACGGACACCGCCACCGAATAAACACGGCCGTTGTTGCCAAAGGACAGCAGTGTGTCCACGGTACGGCACTCGAAAGTACCATACAAAGCGTCGCCGGCCTTGAAGACAAAGCTACTCGCCTCGTGCTCATGACCTTTTTGCGAGCGCACCCAGCCTTTTTCACTGACCACAACGGTAACCGGCTCATCAACCACCTTGATCTCCAGCAGCGCTTTCTTTTCCGCTTGAATCAGAGTGCGGCGCGAATCGGCAAAGGTTTTGGCGTCGGCCTCAATTTCTTTGACCATCAAACGGCGCAGCGCGGTCGGGCTGTTCAGTATTTCTTCCAGTCTTTTCTGTTCATCACGCAGCGTGCCAAGCTCCTGCTCGATCTTGATAGCCTCGAGCCGGGCTAACTGGCGAAGACGGATCTCGAGAATGTCCTCGGCCTGTCGCTCGGACAAGCCAAAGCGCTCGATCAGCGCCGTCTTCGGTTCATCCGAATGACGAATGAGGGCAATCACTTCATCGACGTTGAGCAGAACAGTCTGACGGCCTTCCAGAATATGGATGCGATCCAGCACCTTGGCCAGTCGATGCTCGCAGCGCCGCTGCACCGTGGTCTGGCGGAACTCAATCCACTCCGTCAGCATCTGACGCAAGGACTTCAGCGTAGGCCGCCCATCGAGCCCGATCAGCGTCAGGTTGATCGGCGATGAAGTCTCCAGACTGGTATGCGCGAGCAAGGTGGTGATCAGTTCCTGCTGCTCGATGCGGCTGGTCTTGGGTTCACAGACCAGACGCACCGCCGCATCTTTGCTGGATTCGTCGCGCACCACATCGAGCACCGACAGCACGCTCGCCTTGAGCTGATTTTGTTCCAGCGACAAAGCTTTTTTTCCGGCCTTGATTTTCGGGTTGGTTAGCTCTTCAATTTCTTCCAGCACGCGCTGCGTGCTGACGCCGGGCGGCAACTCGGTCACCACCAGTTGCCATTGGCCGCGCGCCAGTTCCTAGATCTTCCAGCGCGCGCGCACCTTGATCGAACCACGGCCACTGCGGTAGGCGTCGGCAATATCGCCGGCGGTACTGGTGATCTGGCCACCGCCCGGATAGTCGGGACCGGTGATGAGTGCAAACAACTCGTCATCGCCGAGCTTGGGAGTCTTGATCAGCGCGACACAGGCATCTGCCACTTCGCGCAAATTGTGGCTTGGAATTTCGGTCGCCAAACCGACCGCGATGCCGCTGGCACCGTTGAGCAGGGAGAACGGCAGGCGCGCTGGCAACTGCCGCGGTTCCTCGGTCGAAGCGTCGTAGTTGGGGATGAAATCGGCGGTACCCTCGTCAATCTCGTCCAGCAGCAAACTCGTGATCCTGGCCAGTCTGGCCTCGGTGTAACGCATGGCCGCTGCACCATCACCGTCTCTGGAACCAAAGTTGCCCTGGCCATCAATCAGTGGATAGCGCTGGCTGAAATCCTGCGCCATGCGCACCAGTGCATCGTAGGCCGCCTGGTCACCATGCGGGTGAAACCGGCCCAGCACGTCACCCACCACGCGGGCGCACTTGACTGGCTTGGCGCCAACATTGCCGTTGACGCCGCCAAAGCCCAGGCCCATGCGTGACATGGCATACAGGATGCGCCGCTGCACCGGCTTCTGGCCGTCGCAGACATCCGGCAAGGCGCGACCCTTGACTACGCTCAGTGCGTATTCCAGGTAGGCGCGTTGCGCGTAGGCTGCGAGGTTGAGCGCGTCATCCCCGTCGCCCGGAGCCGCTTTGTTGGAAAAATCCAGTGTCGGTTGTTGCTTCATAAAACTCAGACGTCGATCTCGACCTTGTCGCCGTGTAATTCCATTAATTCACGACGCGCAGCGGCCTCGCCTTTGCCCATCAATTTGGTGATCAGCGCCTCAGTTTGCAAAAAATCCATGCTGCCCAATGTCACCGGCAGCAAGCGCCGGGTATCCGGATTCAGAGTGGTTTCCCACAACTGCACAGCATTCATTTCGCCCAACCCCTTGAAGCGGCTGACGCTCCAGGCGGTCTCACGCACGCCCTCCTTGCGCAGCTTGTCAAGAATGGCTTTCAATTCGCCCTCGTCAAGGGCATAAGCTTTGGAGGCCGGCTTCCTGCCGCGTGCCGGGGCATCGACCCGAAACAAGGGCGGGCGCGCCACAAACACGTGGCCAGTCTCGATCAATCTCGGGAAATGCCGGAAGAACAGGGTCAACAGCAAAACCTGGATATGCGAGCCATCAACGTCGGCGTCAGACAAAATGCAGATCTTGCCGTAGCGCAGCCCGCTCAAATCGGGCGTATCGTTCGGGCCATGTGGATCGACGCCAATCGCTACGGCAATATCGTGAATTTCGTTGTTGGCAAACAGGCGGTCACGCTCCACTTCCCAGGTATTGAGCACCTTGCCACGCAAGGGCAAAATGGCCTGACTCTCTTTGTCGCGCCCCATCTTGGCGCTACCGCCGGCCGAGTCGCCTTCGACCAAAAACACTTCGTTGTAAGCCAGATCCCGACTTTCGCAATCGGTCAGTTTTCCTGGCAGAACAGCAACGCCTGAGCCCTTGCGCTTCTCCACTTTCTGCCCCACTTTCTGTCGGGTCTGCGCCGTCTTGATCGCCAGTTCGGCCAGCTTTTTGCCGTATTCAACATGCTGGTTCAGCCACAATTCCAGACTCGGACGCACAAAGCCGGAGACCAGACGAACCGCATCTCTCGAATTCAATCGTTCCTTGATTTGTCCCTGAAACTGCGGGTCCAGCACTTTGGCCGACAACACATAGCTGGCGCGCGCAAACACGTCTTCAGGCAACAGCTTCACGCCTTTGGGCAGCAGCGAGTGCAATTCGATAAAACTTTTGACAGCGTTGAACAGACCGTCGCGCAGGCCGCTTTCGTGGGTTCCACCATCATGGGTCGGGATCAGATTCACGTAGCTTTCGCGCACCGGTTGGCCTTCTTCCGTGAAAGCAACACACCATGCAGCACCTTCACCCTCGGCAAAGTTGTCGCTCTGGGCGTCAGCAAAACCTTCCCCTTCGAGCATCGGTATCAGCAATTCGGCGTTGAGGGACTGCAACAGATAGTCGCGCAGCCCACCCTTGAAAATCCAGTTTTGCGTCTCTTTGGTTCTTTCATTCGTCAGCGTCACCGTCACACCCGGCATTAACACCGCCTTGCTGCGCAAAAGATGCGTCAGTTGTGCCAGCGGAAGCGCAACGCTATCGAAGTATTTTGCGTCGGGCCAGACTCGCACGCTGGTGCCCGACTTTCGGTCGCCTTCGCCCTGCTTGCGCAACTGCAAGGGTTCAATGACATCGCCACCGGCAAACACCAGACGCGCCACCATGCCCTCGCGGTAGGTGGTCGCCTCCAGGCGCTCCGCCAGCGCGTTGGTGACGCTGACACCGACACCGTGCAAGCCACCGGAGAAGCTGTAGGCACCGCCCTTGCCCTTGTCGAACTTGCCACCGGCGTGCAGCCGGGTGAACACCAGTTCTAGTACCGGCGCATTTTCTTCCGGATGCAGGCCAAAGGGAATGCCGCGCCCATCATCGTCAATGCTGACTGAGCCATCGGCGTGCAGAACAACCTTGATCTTCTTGCCGTAGCCAGCAAGGGCCTCATCCGCGGCGTTATCGAGTGCCTCCTGTATGACGTGAAGCGGAGTCTCGGTCCGGGTGTACATGCCGGGCCGCTGTTTGACCGGCTCCAGACCCTTGAGAACGCGGATGGAACCTTCGGAATATTCGGGTATCGGTTTGACTGCCATAGCGCGGCATTGTATTACGTTGTCGCCGAAAAACTGTATGTCCATACATATCGTCATTCCGGGTCAGGCCTGCCAAGCCGTTCTACTTGGTCGTGAAGGTGAACGCACCATCCCACTCAGGACCTGGAGGATGTGCGCTCAGGTAGGCGATGCGCTTTTCATACAGTTCATATAGATAGCGGCCTGGGCAAAGCTCGCGCAATTCGGCAAATTTAACCAGAGCCGCGCCCCAATCCTGTGACCGATAAGAGCTTAGCGCCTCGGCGTGAAGTGCCAACTCCTGCTTCAGTTCTGCGTCCTCCTCACCGGCGCTGCAAATCGGCTCATAAATGAACACCGGTTGCTCTTTGCCTTTGACGCGAACACAGTCGAGTTGGCGATAAATGAAATCCGGCACCGCCGCCTTGGTGAATTCGCTGACCATGATCTGAACACCGTATTCCTTGGTCAACCCCTCCAGACGCGAGCCCAGATTGACGGCGTCACCCATCACGGTGTAGGCCATGCGGAACTCCGAGCCCATATTGCCGACCGTCATTTCGCCGGTATTCAAACCAACGCCGATCCTGATCGGCGGCCAACCCTTGGTCTTGAAATGATCCTGCAGAGATTCCAGTTGCGCAATCATTTCCATCCCTGCCAGTAAGGCGTGCCTGGCGTGCAGAGGATCAGCCAAAGGCGCGCCCCAGAAGGCCATGATGGCGTCGCCCATGTATTTGTCGATGGTGCCACGGTGACGTTGAATCACGTGCGTCATCGGGCTCAGGAACTCGTTCATCAGTTGCGTTAGCTGTCGCGGATCGAGCCCTTCCGAAATGGTCGTAAAGCCACGCACGTCAGAGAACAGTACGGTGAGTTCGCGACTTTCACCCTCCAGCGAGAAGGACTCCGGGTCCCTGGCCATCTCCTCCACCAGTTCTGGCGGCACATACTGTCCAAAGCGCCCGGCCAGCAGGCGTTTGCCGCGCGACTCGATAAAGAAACCGTAAGCTATGTTGAAAACATAGAGTAGCGCCATCATCCAGAGGATGGACGCAATGGGCAAGACCAGATTTTCCGTCTTCCACATGAAGAGGTTAAACGCTGACAGAGCCAGCACGGTGCCAAGACTGAGGGCAGTCGCCCAAAGCTGATTGAGGGCGGGCCAGGTAAATGTCAGCAACAAACCGATCGCCAGTAACGGGGCGAGTTCGACGGTGGGATCAACCGAATCGGAGACTCGCTCCTTGATGCTGCCATCGAGAATGCCGGCAACCAGATTGGCAGAAGCTTCGACGCCCGGATAGACTTCCTGCATCGGTGTTGACCGCAAATCCATCAGGCCCGGCGCTGTGGCGCCGACCAACACAATCGCCCCCTTCAGTATTTCAGTTGGGGCTGCGCGTTGAAACACATCGACCGCCGAAACATAGTGAAAGCTGCCCTGCATTCCGCGGTAGGGGATCAAAGCAGCAACATCGATGTCGATTGGAATCCGTCTCGCACCCAATTTGATTGTGTCAGCCAACGCACCTTGTTGCGCTCCGGCGTACAGCACACGAAACAGGGGCTCACGCAAGGCCAACCTGGCTACTGCCAGCGGCAGCGCTTCATATAACGCTCCCCGATATTGTTGCAGCAGCGGAATTCTTCTCAGAACACCGTCGCTGTCGGTCACGGTATCCACATCAAAAAATCCGGCAGCAGCGGCATTCTTTTGCAGCTCCGGCAAATTGGCGGTAAATCCGCTGGCCATCTTGGCGGCAAGACCATTCGAATCGAAGCCGCCAGCCGCAATCGAAGGTGGCGGCAGGCTGCCCTTGCCGACGTCTGGATCCCGTTGGTGCCGGAAGTAATAGCCTAGGGCGACGCGGCGGTTTTTCAGGCTGTTGGCGAAGATTTGGTCGTAATCCAGACTGGGCTTGATTCGGCTCAACGCCGTCTGAAAGCCCGCGTCGCCACGGAGCTCAGTGTGCGCAAGCTCCTCCAGCTTGGCGATGCCCGAGCTCTGGTCGGACTCGGCAAAGACCATGTCAAACCCGAGAACATCGATCTGATAGTGATCAAACAACTGGTCGACCAGCGTCGCCAGCTTGTTGCGGCTCCATGGCCAATGGCCCATTTGTTGCAGACTTTTCTCGTCGATGTCGACGATGACGACACGCTTGTGCTGCGTATTGGGCATCATCCATTGCAACCTCAAGTCGTAGGTGTAATTTTCCAGCCGCTGGACATAGCTGAAGTTCAGAAAGCCCAGTGCATTCAGCAAGGACAGCAACACTATCGCCAGGCTGAGGCTGAGCCTTAAGTAGTGACGCTTTACAAAGCCGGACTGAGGCATTGATGAGAGTCTGAGCGGCAACTGCTCATCAGAACTGCGCCGTGACGCCCGCATGCAACTTCTGATCGCCGTTTTGCGGCAAACCTGAGCTGGGCACGAATGGCAGTGAACTGCCGTGGACCACGCGGCCATAGTCCAGCGAAACGGAGTAGGTCGGTCGCGTATAGCGCAGACCCAGGCCGATACTGGCGAGACCATCGGTCGCTGGCTTATTGGCCGTGGGGTTGTTGTTGCCAAGCCAGCCGGCGTCCACAAAGCCCAGCATGCGAAGGCCGGGCGCCAACTCAGGTGTCGTGATCTCGGCTGATGCCAGCAGCCCTCTGTCACCAGAAATCGGTCGCTCGCCGGTGCCACGCACCGATGAGGCGCCGCCCAAGCCAAATTGTTCCCCCGAAATCAGAGCATCGGGGCTGTACTGCAGGTGCCCGCGTGCACTCCAGAGCCAGCCTCCAGACAATCCGGTCGCATAGCTGGCAGCGGCGCGCAGCGTTTTCCAGCGGACCGTGCTGATACGCGGATCTTCACTCTGGTAAGCCTCCAGATCGTTGCCATCGCCGCCCGGCAGGTTCACTGTGAGGTCGGCACCGGCGCTCCAGAACGTGTTGTCAGTCGCCATGCGGCCGTTGTAGCCCAGGGTCAGCGGTCGGCTACGACGGGCTGATCGTCCCTGCGTCTCGCCATTGATCAGCGCGGCGTCGAATCGCTTGTCATCCAGACCGACAGATAGATAACTTCGATAGCCACCGGATGGCAGCAGGTAGTGGTTGTAGATCAGGCCCAGCGTCTGGCCCGCGCCGGTGCTGCTGAAGTCGGCAAATTTTCCGACGACGTTCGAATGGGTGTAACTCACTCCCAGCACACCACCCCAGTGGTAAAACGGGATGCGGTAGTTGAGACCCATCTGACTGACGTCGCCGGGACGCGCAACGGACGTGGTGTAAGCCGCTGTCAACTGGTGGTCCAGATCAAACAGATTGGCATGTCCCACGGCCACAGTCAAACGATCGTTGCCCGAAGCGTCTGAACCCGCATTGCTCAGGCCGATCGAGAACTTCAATGGAGCGCTCTCCTGGACCTGGATTCGAGCGTCTATCC
>JBBQZA010000025.1:0-21859 GCA_038208175.1 Burkholderiales bacterium | reverse complement strand
AAGATGAGATCTGCCGGGGCCTTGAGCCCCCTAAAGAGTCGTTCAAGACCAGGACGTTGATAGGTCAGGTGTGGAAGCGCAGTAATGCGTTAAGCTAACTGATACTAATTGCTCGTGCGGCTTGACCCTATAACTTTGATTCACGAAAGTGTTTCAAGGAAGTTATGCCAAGTTGACGCATTCAAAATATCCAGGAAACTGGATCGTTAAATCGAAGCTGATTAGCTCTATAAATTGGTCGTCTTGACCCAGTCAAGATGACAAAAAGTTATGCCTGACGACCATAGCGAGGTGGTACCACTCCTTCCCATCCCGAACAGGACAGTGAAACGCCTCTGCGCCGATGATAGTGCGGGTTCCCGTGTGAAAGTAGGACATTGTCAGGCTATTAAAGCGAAAACGCCCCATCAATCGATGGGGCGTTTTTTTTTAGAATTTCTCTTGCTCAGTTATTAATGAGCATTGACCCATCCCGACTTGCAGCGCCTGATTTGATCAGTTCCCACACAAGTTGATCGATCCACTGTGAAATATCAACATCCAAATAATGCTTGTTGTGGATGGCCCGGAAGTAGGGCGTGACAAGCGCCCAAGCCGTGAAGTCCTCGATCTGGACGCTTTGAGTCTCCAGCAGCTTGAATTTCAAAAGCACCTTCGCCGCGTGATTGCTGTGTTTTTTCGGGCTGGCAACGAAGTAGCTGAGGCGATTGCGTGCTTTGGCGATGGCGGTTTCAATATCGGAAAACGTGGGTCCGTGCCCCGGTATGACTATCTTGGGTGCAAGCGATTCAATCAGATCAATTGTTTCCCCGACTTCCGCAAAGGCATCGGATCCTTCCAACTCCGGGAACACGACCCCGAAACCGTTTTCCCATAAGGCATCAGCCGACAGCACGACTCGGGACACAGGTTCAAACAAGATCACCGAATGCGGGTCGTGCCCGGGTGCTGCGTGGACTTGCCAGTCCAAGTCGCCAAGCTCGATTTCCGTCCCAGGCAAAAGAACTTCATTGAAGCCAAACTGCTGGCAACTTTGCCCGGTCGGAGTGTAGGTCAGAGCGTGGGGATCCCATTTCCGCACATGCTCCGACATTCCGGGAGGAATCCAGGTTTTCAGTTCGATATATCTTTGTTGCAATGCTGCGTTGCCGCCACAATGGTCGCTGTGTAAGTGAGTGTTAACCAGGATGTCAAGGTCACGACCAGCCAGCACGGTTTCAAGCAGTTTGAGCGTCTGCTCCGCGTGTGAGACATAGCCACTGTCGACCAATGCGCATGACTCCCGGCCAACAATCAAAATGTTGTTCGAAGAAAGCCAACCTCGCTCGAAAACGGTCATGCCGGCCGGAAGAGTGGGTCTGGTTCGCATTGAACCTGTCCGGCGCAGGACTACTTTCCTACTCGCAATTCGCGCCGAAGCACCTTCCCGACGTTCGATTTAGGGAGTTCATCACGAAACTCAATGTATTTGGGTCGCTTGTAGCCGGTCAAATTGTGCTGACAGTATCTGGCAATCTCATCTTCAGTCAATTGGGGGTTGTCTTTCACGATAAATACCTTGATGGCTTCCCCTTGCTTCTCGTCCGGCACGCCTATGACGGCGCATTCCACCACACCTTCGCAAAGTGAAATAACATTTTCCAGCTCACTCGGGAAAACATTGAAACCACTGACAAGAATCATGTCCTTCTTACGATCCACAATGGTTGTGTAACCGCGCTGGTCCATGATGCCGACATCACCTGTGCGCATGAAGCCATCAACTGTAAATGCGTGTCTGCTCTCTTCCGGCTGCTTGTAGTAGCCTGTCATCACATTAGGGCCTCTGATGCAAATTTCGCCCGACTGACCCTGAGGCAAAGAGTTGCCCTCATCATCCTTGATTGCGATATCAATACTTGGGAGCGGCAAACCGATCGTGCCGGAAAATTCCTTTGCAAGCACCGGATTGTTGGTCCCGATCGCGCAGGTCTCGCTCATGCCCCAACCTTCCACCATGGGACACCCGGTGACTTCAAGCCAGTGCTTGGCGGTCCCCGCCGAGGCTGCCATGCCTCCTGCCTGGGACACGCAAAGACTGGAGAAATCAACGGTCTTGAATTGAGGGTGCTGCAGCAAGGCGTTGAACAGCGTGTTCACCGCTGGTAATAAATGAAATGCACGCTTCTTTAGTGTAGCGACGAAGCCGCCAAAATCACGTGGATTGGGGATCATGGTCAAGCGCGAGCCCCAACGAATGGCCAACAAACAAAGGGTCAGCGCGAAGATGTGATACAGCGGAAGGGCGGCGATGCTGTTGGCTTTTTTGATATCCCCGACACGATCCAGAGCCGGAGTGAACCAGGCTTCAGCTTGCAGTACGGCGGCAACAATGTTGCGGTGCGTCAATACCGCCCCCTTGCTGAGCCCGGTTGTGCCCCCGGTGTACTGCAGGAACGCAACTGAATCCAGCGTAGTGGGTGCCGATTTAAACGGCCTCGCAGCCCCTTGCGCGATGACTTGCTTGAAGGAAGTGGCTGTTTGCCCCTCTGACAGCGTCAGTTTGTAAGCAGGGACCATTTTGGCCAGGTGTCGGACAGCAAAGGTAATCCAGTGGCCATACCAAAAACCCAACAAGTCACCCATTGATGCCAGCACCACATGTTTAATGGAGGTGTTGTCTATAACTTCTGCCAGTGTGGCAGCAAAATTCTCAAGAACCACTATCACGGTTGACCCGGAATCTTTGAGCTGATGCTCGAGCTCTCGTGCCGTGTAAAGCGGGTTGACATTCACGCAGGTGTAACCAGAGCGCAGTACACCTGCCATGGTGACCGGAAATTGTGGAATGTTGGGCAGCATGATGGCAACCCGTGCATCAGCTTCCAGTCCTTTGCTCTGCAACCAGGCGCCCAATGCCGCAGAGAGATGATCGAGCTGCCCGTAGCTCATCCAGCTTTCCATGCAAACCGAAAATGGACTGCTTGCATTTTTCTGGAAAGATTCTTCCAGCATCTGCGTCAACGACCGATATTGCTCGGGGTTCACATCGTGCATCACCCCCGGAGGGTAACTTTTGAGCCAGATTTTTTCCATAAATTTCCTTTGTGCGTATTTTCAACTCAGAGCACCCGTCGTAGCTACCGGGGTTGTCCCAATAATTGAGCGATTTCCGTCTCGCAGGCGACAAGGTCTGCATCAAATAGCCTGTTTATCAGACTGGTTTCACGGGCCATGACAGTATCAAGAAAAGAGTGTGCTCCATCACCCTGGCGACCCATTTCAGAAAAAGTGTCAAAGCCGGATTCCAGAAACTGTTGCAAGGATCCCAGACCCGCCAGAATCGAAGGCCCCCGCATCATCTTCAGCATCAAGCGCAGGCCGCGTGTTCGCGTCAGTCGATCCAGTTCGCGACCTACGCTCAAGACAGAGCTCAGCTGCCTGTTTCGATCTGAACGGCGACCCACAGAACGCCAAGCATGCACGTAGCGCACGACCTCAGGCTTGTCGGAATTGCTCATCCAACTCTGCGCCATGGCCAAATCAAGGTCTTCGGTCAGACGATGCAATTGCGAAAGGGAAACGGCAGTCTGAACAACTTGTTCTGGAAAGAGACGTTCCAGTGCGAGCGCAATCCGCGCAAATTGAGAATCTCGTTTGGAATAGTCTTTCTCACTGTAGAGTTCCTGCAGAAAGAAAACTGCCACAGCTTTGTACTGTTCCGAGTGGAGCAAATCAAAATAAGTTCCTTTAAATCGTCTGGCCTGAAAATGTTTGATGGCGCTGATGGCGCCCGCCAATTTGGGTTCACCAGCGACCGTTTCCCTCAGCAGGGTGACGTGCATGACTGCGTCGTGAATGATCTTGGAAGCTTTCATATTAACCGTGAGTCTAGCGCTTGCCATTTGATTGACAATAAGCCGCTTAACCCATGATTTACGCGAACTTCAAGACATGAACCCGGATGCCCAAAAGCTCTGGTCGGCACCGCGCTGGGCGCTGGCCGTTTTGTTGGCCGTGCTGGGCATGCTGGGCCCATTTTCCATCGATACGTATTTGCCGGCATTTTCGGGTATCGCTTCCTCGCTTGGGGCAACTCCTGTGCAGATGCAGCAGACACTGTCGGCCTATCTGTTTGGCTTTGCTTTCATGAGCCTTTTTCACGGTGCGATTTCCGACAGTCTGGGGCGCAGACCGGTGGTGTTGTGGGGTTTGGCAGCCTTCACACTGGCGTCCGCAGGCTGTGCACTGTCACAAAGCATTGGTCAGCTGGTTTTCTTTCGGGCTATGCAGGGTTTGTCCACTGGCGCTGGTATTGTCGTGGCAAGGGCTGTGGTGCGTGACATGTTTGCACCGACTCAAGCGCAGAAGGTGATGAGCCAGATCACCATCTATTTCGGCGTGGCTCCGGCGGTTGCTCCAATCATCGGCGGCTGGTTGTTCGTGCACCTCAATTGGCACAGCATTTTCTGGTTTCTGACGGCTGTTGGCGTTACGCTGTGGTTTGCCAATTACAAACTGCTGCCGGAGACATTGCACATCACTCATCGGCAGCCGCTCAATGTTCGTAACCTGCTGCAGGGTTACTGGCAGCTAGGTCTCGACCCACGCTTTCTGTTGTTGGCGCTGGCTAGCGGTGTGCCATTTAACGGCATGTTTCTTTATGTTTTGTCGGCTCCTGCATTTTTGGGTGAGCTTCTGGGATTGCTTCCGACGCAGTTTTTCTGGTTTTTTGTACTTTCAATCGGCGGCATCATGGCCGGCGCTTGGGTCAGCGGTCGCATGGCAGGCAAGTGGGCTCCCAAGCGGCAAATCAAATACGGGTTTGCAATCATGTTGGCAATCGCGCTGATCAATCTCGGGGCCAATCTCCTGTTCAAGGCCCATGTGTCATGGGCGCTCATTCCGGTTGCGATCTTCTCCTTTGGTTGGGCCATGATGGTGCCGGTGGTCACGCTGTTGGTGCTTGATCTGCATCCGGCTCGTCGGGGCATGGCGTCCTCCTTGCAGGCCTTCATCGGCTCCACAGCCAATGGCCTGGTGGCTGGGATCATTGCGCCGCTGGTTATGCATTCGACAGTTTTACTGGCAGCGTCTTCACTGGCCATGATGTGTGTCGGACTGGGCGCCTGGTTCTACCTGCATCGGCGCTGGCCGGACATTGGTCGAACCGTCACGCATCCGGTTTACTGATTTTTGAGATGCCTGTACGGGCGCTTTGAAAAAAGACGCAAGCCTGACAAAGCTATATACTGTATGTTTATACAGTTTATTGTAGATGCAACCTGTACTTATCGGCCATATTTCATCGTGTCCAGTTCTTTGCCACTGCTTTTCTTGGATAATTTTGGCGATGCCGTTTGGCGCGCTGATCGACTCGGGAGCTCGACCTGCGCGATGCTTGCCACCGGTTTTGCTGCGCTGGATCTGGAGTTACCTGGTGGCGGATGGCCGGTAGGGGCGATCAGCGAGATCTTGCAGGCGCAAAATGGTCAATGCGAGTGGCGCCTGTTGTTGCCAGCGTTAAGACGTATAGCCAATGCGCCGGTGGTCCTGATTGGCGCACCCTATGTGCCGTTTGGGCCAGGGCTGGCTGCCCAGGACTTTGATGCGCGTCGTTTACTGGTAGTTGACACCGCCACACCGGCTGCACGTTTGTGGGCGGTGGAGCAGGCTTTGCGCTGTTCTGCGGTGAGGGCAGTACTGGTGTGGTTGCAGCAAGTCCGGCCCGAGCAACTGCGGCGTCTGCAAATAGCTGCCCACTCGCACCGCAAGCTCCTGTTTGTGATGCGCCCAGCACAGGCTGTGGCCGAGTCTTCGCCGGCGCTGTTGCGGTTACTGGTAACGATGCAGTATGACAGCGATGCGATCCTGGTTCACATTTTGAAGCGGCGTGGCCCGCCTCTGGATCAACCCTTGTCGCTGCTGGCTGGTAATGCACGCATGAGGGCCTTGATGGCTTTAACACGAGACCGTCATGCACTGGATTGCCTTGCAGCCGCTGCCTGAGGAGGCTCAGGCGAGCTGGCGCATTGGCGCTGCTGTCGAACTGGTCGATGCCTTGAGCGCCTTGGCTTGGCGCGCTTTGCGGTTCACGCCGAAGGTGGCACAAATTGAGAATCTGCTGGTTCTGGAGGTCTCCGCCAGCGAACGCCTGTGGGGTGGCCGGGAACCACTGTTGCAGCATATTCTTGAAGCAAATAAGCCTGTAGCCCTTTTAAAATACGGACAAGGCGCTACATCTTTAATAGCATTTGCGCGTTTGCAGTCGAGGCTTTTTGACACCGCACCTGACGAGCTACCGCTGTCTGCGCTGGCAGCGGCCCGCCCTCACCTGGCTACCTTGCAGAGAATCGGTTGCTCGTGCTGGGGGCAGTTGCGGGCCTTGCCGCGAGGCGGGGTGGCGCGCCGCTTTGGCGCTTTGCTGCTGGATGCGCTGGACCGGGCTTATGGCGATAAGCCTGAAATCTATCCCTGGCTGGTACTGCCGGAGGTTTTTCAGGCTACGCTGGAGCTTGGCGCCCAAGTGGAGACGGCGCCTGCCATGGTGTTTGGTGCACGCCGCCTGCTCAATCAGTTGCAGGTCTGGTTGCAAGCCCGTCACCAGGGTCTGCTGGCGCTGGAGTTGAGCTGGAAGATGGATGCCCGGCGCAACACCGTCACCGAGGGCAAGCTGCTGCTGCGAACGGCCGAAGCGACCGCTGACATGGCCCACTTGCAGCGCTTGCTGGCTGAACAGCTGGCACGCATCACCTTGCCTGCCCCGGTGCTTTATTTGAGCTTACGCAGCCTGGAAACCCAAGCATTGGCCGGTAAAAATGCCAGCTTGTTGCCGGATGAAAAGCAGACCGGGGACAGTCTGCACCAGTTGCTGGAGCGGCTGGGCGCACGGCTCGGTGCGCAACAGGTGCTTCAGCTGCGCCCTTGCGCCGACCACCGGCCGGAACGAATGCAAGCGTGGCACTCGGTTGCCGATGCCACGCAATGGATTGCCGCTGACGCAAGTGCAGCGGGGTGCAAAGCAAAGCCGGATCGACAGGACGTTGTTCTGTACCCAAGCTGGTTGCTGAGCGAGCCTGTCAAGTTGAAATTGAGTCAGAACCAGCCGTGGCACCAGGGACTCTTGACCTTGCTGGCTGGGCCGCAACGCATCGAAGCCGGCTGGTGGGGCGGCGGCGACTGCGCCTTGCGTGACTATTTTCTGGCGCGCAGCGAGCAAGCGGGTCTGTTATGGATTTATCGTGAGCGGCTGGCCGGGCAGCCAAACCAGAGCGACGCGGACTGGTATTTGCATGGGTTTTTTGCGTAGCGCCACCGACACTGCCGAAGCCAAATATCGCGAATTCCCGCTGTTGACCTTCAGGTCCTGGCTGCTTTGTATCCGATTGTGGCAATCATCGCGATCCCGAGCAAGAAATTAGCGACAGGCCTTCAGGCCTGTCGGTCAAACGTGTTTTGGAAGGGTTTTGCATCCCCTCCCAAAACGGTCGCCCCCGAAACCCCGGCCTTCAGGCCGGGGTCGGCTCCCACCGCCCTGAAGGGCGGGGTTTCAAACCGGAGTTAGTTTTAGATGAAGGGCAGAAGCACCGCCTAGACCAGACCGATGAACGGAGCGGCTAAGAACAGTGCGACGTTCTTGAAGTGGCTTGCAACGGCGGCGACGGTTTCTTCGGTGGGAAGAATGCGACCCAGTTCAACTGCAGTGACCGTGTGATCAAGTTTTGTTGCGCTCATGATTTCTCCTTGACTAACTTTGAACCTTGAATGCTTAGCCACCGGCATAGGCCGTGCCAACTCTTCAATTTCAAAACTATCTTGTTGGAAATCAATGGATTAGGTACATTCTGCGACGGAACATGAAGAATGCCATCCGATCAAGTGACAGAGGCTAACAATGCGTTTGCCTGTCAACCCAAGATTGAAATGTCCCCCTTGAGTTTTATTTCAAAGGGTATTGGCAAGCGAGAGCGCGTCAGGCCGAGGGCTCAAAGTCGGGGAGCGGTGGGCAACTGATGCACCGGCGCACTCGCCGACTGTCCACACCCGCAGTGGTGTGGGCAGATCTGCTATCCACGGCGGGCGCGCTGGCCCTAATTTTCAAGCGCCACTGTGGGTTGCAGTTTTCGTAGCCGGGCTTGGTCAAGCGGTAGGGGCGTGATCGTTGGACTGCTTGTTGGCGCCTGGTCAGTCAATCTCGGCGCTCTGGGTCAAATCGGCGTCGGTTGCCACAAGCACTGGACCAAATCCTGGAAAATAGACATCGATTCACGTTATTTGAAAGAGAAAATACCCATGGGTGAAGCCAATCAATCTCCCCCACTGCCCGACCGTCTATCAGCTGATCCACGCAGTCCGCATCAGGTTGGAGTAAGGCAGTGATTACCCGGCAGAACCAGAAGTATTTTCGGATGCCAGGCCTCTGACGCCGCAACCGAGATAAACAAAAAAAGTGTAGCAACATGCGCCGCTGGCTGGACATGATCGCCAACCGTCAACTGGTACGCCGGGTTGCGCTGGATGCTGGATTTCATGCGCTGGCCGGTCTCGCCGACTTATTGCCCCGCATGAAGCAACGCCAGTCAACCTTCCGGCTGATTGAAGACATTGAATATGCCAAACACGATGGCGAAAGCCTGCGACTGGACGTCCTTCAACCCAGGGGGCCGGGGCCACATCCGGTTTTGATCTATCTGCACGGAGGCGGGTTTGCCATCGGCTCCAAGCGCACACATCGGGCACTGGCTGCAGCTTACGCCTCTCAGGGCTATCTGGTGTGCAACGTCGACTATCGGCTGGCACCCAAAAATCCCTTCCCGGCCGCAATGCAAGACGCTTGCGCCGCGTGGCTTTGGGCGACAAACCACATTGAAGAGTATGGTGGCAATGCACACTGCATGGCTCTGGCCGGTGATTCCGCTGGCGCCAATCTGGCCTTGTCGGTCACGCTGTCGTGTTGCATGCCCAGGTCCGAGTCTTATGCCAAGCCACTGTTCGCCCGTGGCCTGCGCCCGGTTGCCGCGTTGCTGTACTGTGGTTTTTTGCAAACCAGCAACCCCAAGCGCTATCTTCGTGCAGGGGTGTCGGCATTCGCAGTGCGCGTCGCCACAGACGCTGCAATCTCCTATCTGGGTGATGCTGCCAGGCAGCCCCGCAAGAAACATGCGCTGGCCGACCCTCTGTGTGTGATTGAGGCCATGACGGTAACACCTGACTTGCCGCCCCTTTTCATCGCAGCGGGGTTGGCCGACCCGGTGACCGCAGATTCCCAGCGTCTGGAACATGCCTTGCAGCGGCTGCAGTCTCCCCATAGCGTGCACTATTACCCTGGCGAAACCCATGCTTTTCACGTGATGTTCTGGCGCCCTCAAGCACTTGTCTGCTGGCGCGACAGTTTTGACTTCTTGAGGCAGCATTTGCCGGTATTGATGCAAAGCGCTGTCAAAGCAGGGCCAGTGGATTTACCAACTTCAGTTCCATCTCAGCCCTGACCCGCGGACCCAAACCCATGGTTGGCCCCAGCGACAAAAACCGAGCGGGATGCACTGTGAGTTCTGCCATCTTTACATTAATCAACACTGCGTTCATCAAGGCGAACCACATCGGGCCAAACATCCGTTTGCTGTGTCGGCATTTTTGCGCACGACGCTAATCCTCTTTGAAAGGGACACCCTATGAAACAGCTTTTGCAACACACATTGATAGCCGCGACGCTGGTTTTCATCAGCGCAGCGGCGTCGGCACAAATGATGCCCAATGCCCCACCGCCAGGCCGGGCTGAAATGCAAATGCATCAGCCAGGAGGTTGGAAACAGCCCGACCCTGCAAAAATGCAAGCCTTCTTTGACAAGCGCATGGAAAAATTCAAAATCCTGCTGCAACTGACAGCCGCGCAAGAAGGAGTCTGGACAAGTTTTGCAGCCGCGATCCGGCCCCCATCGACTTTGTCGGCGCGACCTGACCGAGCTGAAATCGAAAAAATGACCACGCCTGAGCGCCTGGACAAGTTGCACGCACTGAGAGTCGCGCGTTCGGCACAGATGGATAAACGGGAAGATGCTACAAAGACCTTCTATGCTGCGCTAAACCCATCACAGCGCAAAGTATTTGACATGGAAACGCTTAAGCTATTGCGTCCCCGGCACATGATGCAACGTTTGCACAATCCTATGCAGGGTGATCAAAATCGCGGCTGATCCTGTTCTTGCCGAGCAGCGCCATCCTGCCCTGCATTTGATCGGGTTGATCTGAGCCATTGGTAGTGCCAGCGGCTGCGGTCGGCCGCTCCGACGCGCTATCAAGACAGGCGCGAATCCAGACTTTGGATGACTTGCCTGATGATCTTGATGGCGATGCCGAAGCGGCCATCGTCGACCTTCTCGACGCGAACAACTTCGCCTTCGGCGCTCAATTTCAGATCTCCGCTGGGTGTATTCAGGTCGACCCAGAATTCAATGCGTGAGCCAGCCTTCAGGGGCTGGTCTTGAACAATATAAAGACCCGTCGCACTGACGTCACGGGTTACGCCACGTACGCCTTCGGCAAAGGTTGGTAATTCAGTGCTGACTCTCTTGCTCCGCTTCAGTTGACCGAAGGTACTTACCTGATGTTTCTTCATAGCGATTTCCTCTTCCTGGTCATGGCGCAACTGTTAACTCAACCTTTTGATGATAAGGCAATTCTGAACCTATTTGAAAACGCTGTGAATGGCTTTGGAGTACCTTTTTGAATGGTAGCTATGACCCATAATTTCGACGCTCCAAGGTTGTCCACAGCTACTGCAAAGCTACCCATCGCAGGCGCAGATCCTGGATCTAATGTGCTGCCTTGTCATCATCACTTTGCGGCCGCTGCGCATCCATCAGCGCGATACGCTGGTTGAGCCGGCGCAACTGGCGCTCCAGCCGGGTGAGGGTCATGTCGGCGTAAAGCGATTTTACAAACAGCACCACCACCGCGCCCAGCAGCAGTGCGGCGGGTGGGTAGCTGATGCCTACCCAGGCGGCTGCGCGGTCGATCAGGCCGGGCCACAAGCCGAGCAGGGCGGCCAGGGCGGCAATCAGGATCCAGAACAGCGCGTGCAGGATGTAGATGTGGTCGCGCCTAAGCAAATGCAGGATGATCAGTGCCAGGCCCAAGCCGAGCAGGCTGGTCGTGATTTGCATGTTGGCCATCAGGGTTTTGCGCCCGGTTGAATTGCAGGGGTGTTGAGTTGTCGCTGCATATTGCGATAAACGGGGTTACTCGGTTCTGCACGAATCGCCAGTTCCAGGTCTTGCGCACTGGCCGTGCGATTGCCCTGATAAATGTGGGCCAAGGCGCGCGCATAGTAGACCGGGCCTGTGGGGCGCTTGGCAATAATGGGGTCAAGAATGTTCATGGCAGCGGCGTAGTCTTTCTTTCCGACATAAGCCATGCTCAAGCCCACCTGGTAGCGTTCACGGTCAGGGGCTTGCTTGATCAGGTATTGATAGCTTGCGATAGCGGCGTCAAAATTGCTGCTGGCTACCGCGGCTTCAGCTTGTCGTAGCCGGGTAAATTGCTCGGCCTCTGCCAGCTGGGGGCGTCGCAGTGCCAGTGTGAAGCTGTCGAAGGCTTGCGCATAACGAGCCAGTGCGTATTGCGTTTCACCCCGTTGATAATAAAGTGCGGCTTCGGTAAAGCCCTTGGCTTCTGCGGCAGCAAAGTTGTCCAGCGCTTTCGCGTACTGTTTGAGTTGCTGCAGACTCACACCCATATTGAAGCGTGCGGAGCCGAGTGGCTCGCCCAGGGCCTCGGCTTGGCCGAACAGACGCAGTGCTTCTTCATAGTTGCCCTGGTCTTGGGTCTCGGCCCCAAGATTGAGATAAGGGCGCCAGCGGCCGACCGCATTGGCGCTTGCTTGTCGGTCGATCTTGAAGCTGGCATCGGTCCAGGCGCTGGCGGAAGTTTGCAGGCTGTTGATGCGTTCGAAGCTGAGGGCCGCAAACAGCACAAGCAGCATGAGAAAGAAGGCGTACAGCGTTTTGTGCGGGAAAGCGATCAGCGGCAACGCAATCAAAGCCGGCAGGGCAATGGACCAGAGGTAGCTGCGGTACAGCACAAAGGGGTCTTGCAGCCATACGGTGGAGAATTCGGTGATGAAGAGCAGGCAGGGAAAGAGCAGGCAAAGGCCAACCAAGCCCCAAACGTCACTTCGGCGCAGCACCAGTCGGGCCCCCCCTACCAGCGTGGCCAGCCATGCCACGGCGCCAAGCAGCTGCCAGCTCCAAAAAGTTAGCGGAAACGTGGGACGGATATCAATCGACATCCAGCTGACATAGGGCAGCAACCACAGCAGGCCGTATTGAAAGAACAGACTGGCCTGGTTGAGGATGCTCAGGGGATAGAGCTGCTGTGTGATGCCCGGCCGCTGTTGTTCCAGCTGAGCGGCGAAAGCACGCGAGGTTTCGTCAAATACGGTGCCCACGATGGCGCCGTAGCGGCTGTACAAAACTGCAGCCATGGCCACCAGCAGCAACCCCGCTGCCAGCACCAGATGAAGCACCTGACGCAGGCTCGGACGCCGGAAGAAGACGTAGAGGGGTACTGCCAGCAAGATGGCACTGACGGCGTGTTCCTTGGCGGCCACGGCCAACGCGTAGCCCGCAAAGGCCAGCAGATGCCAGCCCCATTTTCGGCTGGCGAGGCCGCGGACATAGCTCCAGCAGGCGATCACCACAAACAGCGTGGCCATGAGAATGGAGCGCTGAATCAGGTAGGCGACTGCATAGACCGCGACCGGGTTGACGGCCCACAAGGCGACTCCCAGGCGGGCCGACGCGCGCAACGATGAAGACAGGAAAGGGTCAGCGCATCTGTGCTCCCATTGCGTTCTTTGCAGCAATTCCAGCACGAATGCATAGAGCATCAGCGCAGTAGCGATGTGCAGACCGATATTGAAAATGCGCTGCTTCCACCAGCCATCGCCTAAAATGCTTTGTAACCAGACAAAGCTGCCGTAGGACAGTAGGCGCGGTTTCAATTGCAGCAAACTGCCATATTGATCCAAGATCGAGCCGTCTGTCAGGCGCGCGTCGTCAAACACCAGCTGGTTATTGATACCGAAGGCGTACAGGGCTGCAATACCGACCGACAGCGCAAGCGCGAACAGCAGTGTTGCCAGGCGCGGTTTCATCTCCGGTCTTGTTGGTTTGGTTGGTTTGGTTTCGTCAATCATCGCAAGCCGAGGATTGTAGATGTTGCAATTGTGGGGGATAAGTTTTGTCTTGTTGGAAGTCTTTTCGTGATGGGCTGGTACAGCGTGCGGCGCCGAGCCTGTTAGCAGCCCTGTTGACGGGTCTACCGCAGGGCCCGGTGTGGGCCGACGTCTGGAAGTATGTGGACGAGAACGGTGTGACGCGGTTCACCAACCAGCCGCCCGGTAAAAAAGCTCAACTGGTGATCCAGTCAGACCCGGCTGGCGCCAGCCTGGCAGGCCTGGCTGAACCTCAAGCTGCGCTGGAGGCGGTGGCACACCGCACCGTCGCCGTGATGCATGCGTCGTCTGCCTTTCGTGCCGTGCAGGGCGCGCTGAGCACCGCCGCAAGCTCCTATGGGGTCGACAACGAGTTGCTCAAGGCGGTGGTGGTCACCGAGTCTGCTTTCAACCCCAAAGCGGTGTCGCACAAGGGGGCCATCGGCTTGATGCAGATCATGCCAGCCACCGCACGCCGGTACGGGATTCATCCCGAACCAGGTTCGCCTCTGGTCAGCAAGCTGGCCGATCCCGAGATCAATATTCAAACCGGGACGCGTTATCTGGCCGATCTGTTGCGCTTGTTTGGCGGCGAGACCGAACTGGCAGTAGCGGCATTCAACGCCGGCGAATCTGCAGTCATGCGCGCCGGCAACCGGATTCCCGACTTCCGAGAGACCCAGTTGTATGTGAAGAGAGTCATGTCGGTGTACCGCGTGCTGCAAACAAGAGCGCTCTAGCAAGACGTATCGTGCGCGCCGCGTCTCTGCCTTCGGCTACATCGTCTCTGTAAACAGCTCGCGCCCGATCAGCATGCGGCGGATTTCGCTGGTGCCGGCGCCAATTTCATACAGCTTGGCATCGCGCCACAGGCGACCCAGCGGATACTCGTTGATGTAGCCGTTGCCGCCAAAAATCTGCACGCCTTCGCCTGCCATCCAGGTCGCTTTTTCGGCGCACCACAGAATCACCGAGGCGCAGTCCTTGCGCACCTGGCGCACGTGCTCGACACCCAACAGGTCCAGGTTTTTTGCCACGGTATAGGCAAATGATCGCCCGGCTTGCAGCACCGTGTACATGTCGGCTACTTTGCCCTGTATCAGCTGGAATTCGCCAATGCTCTGGCCAAACTGCTTGCGGTCGTGGATGTAGGGCACTACGTTGTCCATCACCGCCTGCATGATGCCCAGCGGCCCGCCGGTGAGTACGGCGCGCTCGTAGTCGAGCCCGCTCATGAGTACCTTGGCGCCGCTGTTCAGACCGCCCAGGATGTTCTGGATCGGCACTTCAACATTCTGGAACACCAGCTCACCGGTGTGCGAGCCACGCATGCCCAGTTTGTCGAGCTTTTGCGCCACGGAAAATCCCGGCATGCCTTTCTCGATCAGAAACGCGGTGATGCTGTGCGCGCCCCGGTTCGCCGACGGGCCGCCCCTAGGCGAACCAGTCCCCTCGGGGGGCAGCGACCCGCGTAGCGGTGGAGCGTGGGGGTCATGTTCCGGCTCGGTTTTGGCGTACACCACCAGCGTGTCGGCGTCCGGTCCGTTGGTGATCCACATCTTCGCTCCGTTGAGCAGGTAATAGCCGCCCTTGTCCTGGGCTTTGAGTTTCATGCTGATGACGTCGCTGCCGGCACCCGATTCACTCATGGCGAGTGCGCCGACATGTTCTCCGCTGATCAGCTTGGGCAGGTACTTGCTGCGCTGCTCGGGCGTACCGTTGCGCTTGATCTGATTCACGCACAGGTTGCTGTGTGCGCCATAGGAGAGGCCGACCGAGGCCGAAGCGCGCGATATTTCTTCCATCGCAATCATGTGTGCCAGATACCCCATGTTGGCGCCGCCAAACTCTTCACCGACCGTGATGCCGAGCACGCCCAGGTCACCCATCTTGCGCCACAGGTCCATCGGGAACTGGTCATTCCTGTCAAGTTCGGCCGCACGCGGTGCAATCTCGGTTTGGGCGAATTCACGTACCGCGTCGCGCAGCGCGTCAATGTCTTCACCCAGTTGAAAGTTGAGTCCGGGCATGTTCATTTTGTGGCTCCTTCTTAATCAGATGGGGACAGAGCAAAATTGCTTTGCGATTATTGATCTGTCCCGCAAGGTCTTAAATTTTTCGCGTTTTTGCCAGCAGCGCCCTGGCCTCGCGCTGGTGTATCTTGAGCTCGTCCAGATTCGCCTGCAAATCAGTCATTTGAGCTTCAAGCTGCTTTTGATGCGCGGCAATCACCAGTAAAAACTTCTGCAATTGCGGCCCGGTGTCACGCGGACTGTCGTACATATCAATTATTTCCCTGGCTTCGGTCAGGCTGAGTCCCAGTCTTTTGGCGCGCAGTGTCAGTTTCAGGCGAGTGCGATCACGCCCGCTGTAAACCCGGGTCCGTCCGCCAGGGCCGCTGCGCTCGGGCTGCAACAGGCCCATGTCTTCATAAAAGCGCATGGCCCGGGTGGTCAGGTCGAACTCGCGTGCCAGTTCGCTGATGTTGTAGGTGATGGCCATGACGTGTGCTCAACAAAGGTGACGGGTCTGCTGGATGCCCTCACCTACAATGATGTCCCTGGTTGACGTTTACGTAAACGTCAATTATGTAACAAATCAGGAGCGCCTTTGAACCAAGCTGCCAACGAACTTGAAAAGCAGTTGCACTACCCGCTGGGGGATACGCTGCCGGCACCCGGCAAGACAATCAGCCTTGCACCGGGCGTGAAATGGCTGCGCATGGCTCTGCCGTTCGCGCTGAATCACATCAACCTGTGGTTGTTGCGCGATGAAATTGAAGGTCGCGCCGGTTGGAGCGTGGTCGATTGCTGCATCGGCATCGACGCCGCAAAGGCGCAATGGGAGCAGATTTTTTCGACCGAGCTGGAGGGCCTTCCAATCTTAAGGGTCATCGTGACCCACATGCACCCTGACCACGTCGGCCTGGCGGACTGGCTGTGCCAACGCTGGAACGTGACTTTGTGGATGAGCGCGACAGATTTCAACCTGGCGCGCATTGGCAGCGAAGGTCCGACCGGATTTGGTGGCGAATCAGCGGCCATCTTCTTCGCTGCACACGGCCTGAATGACCCGCTCTCTGTGGAGAAGATAAAGGGGCGTGCCAACTACTATAAATCATTGGTGCCGTCGGTGCCGCGCCATTTCCGGCGACTGATGGATGGTGACACACTGAACATCGGTGGCCGGCCGTGGACCTGCATCAGCGGCTACGGCCATGCCCCTGAGCACATCGCTCTGTACTCCCCTGAGTCAAAAATTCTGATTGGCGGCGACATGATGCTGCCGCGCATTTCGACCAACGTCAGCGTCTACGACCAGGAGCCGGAGTCCAACCCCTTGAAGCAGTTTCTGGATTCGATTGACAAGTTTCACTCGCTCGACGCCGATACCCTGACCCTGCCGGCGCACGGCAAACCTTTTACCGGCCTGTACCAGCGCATTCATCAGTTGCACGAACACCACCGGGACCGTTTGGCCGAAGTCATGGTGGCCTGCAGCAACAAACCTTGCAGCGCGGCTGACATGGTGCCGGTGCTGTTCAAGCGCACCCTCGACCTGCACCAAACAACCTTTGCCATGGGCGAATCCATTGCCCACCTGCACGCGCTGTGGTTTGAGGGGCGCTTGACGCGAACGCCAGGGGACGATGGCGTGTACCGGTTCTACGCCCAACGCGGTGTTGCCTCATCCTTGAGTTGACGGCGCAAGCTCGCATAGTCAGGCACGACTGTGCGCACCGTATCCCAAAACTGCGGACTGTGGTCCATCACGTGCAGGTGACTGAGTTCATGCACCACGACGTAATCAATGATGTCCCGGCGAAAATGAATCAATCGCCAGTTGAGTCGAATCGACCCGTCAGCGCTGGCACTGCCCCAGCGCGTTCCCGCGTTGCTCAGCGATAACTTGCGCCACTGGACTTTCAGCTGGGGTGCAAAGTGATCCAGGCGCTCGGCAAATACGCGCTTGGCCTGGCGCATCAACCAGGCTTGTACGACATCGCGAATCTGCTCGGGCGAGGCGGTGTGCGCCAGCGCCACTTGCAGCTTTAGGCTTTGCTGCTGCGCATCAAGTTGTGCACCCGCGGCACGAAACGTGTGCTCGGGATCGAGCAGCACAGTGACCGACTGTCCCAGAAAAGGGATGACGGTGCCATCGCGCCACTCGATGTGTTGGGCGATCAGCCGGGCGTGACGCTGGCCGTTTTCGTCGAGCTTCTTGACGATCCAACTGGACTTTTCCTGCAAGGCTGCATCGACCTCGTATAGGGGTACCCACTTGGGCGCGCTCACCACCAAGCCGTCGGGGCCGACGGAAAAACCTATGGTGCGGCGTTTACCACGTTTGAATTCGTAGGCCACCAACGCGTTGCACAAGCGCGTCTCCCGGTTCGCCCGCGGGTGGCGAAAAGTGACCGGATGCAATGTTTCGGGAGTCGCCGGCGGCGAGGCCGCAGGCCAGGACCGGTCAGTGGCTGTCGCTGAACTGGAGGCAAAGAGATCGAGGGTGTAGCGCAACAGCGGGTGCATGGTGGACCCCGATCAGGGATAGGCCTCGGGATCAATGCGACGCATCTCGGCCTCGATCCAGGCCTGAACCTCGCGCATCAGCTCTTTCGGTTCGCGCCCGACACTGGGAATCGGTGCTCCGATGGAGACCTGCACCACTCCGGGGTGTTTGGCAAAGCCTTCGCGCGGCCAGCACTTGCCGGATGACACTGCAATCGGAATCACCGGGGCGCCGGCTTCCACGGCCAAGCGGGTGCCGGCGGTTTGATAGGTCCCTTGCTGCCCGCGGGCCATGCGCGTGCCTTCGGGAAACATGATGATCCAGGTACCCTGTGCCAGCAGCGCCTTGCCTTGTGACACCACTTGCTTGAGTGACTGGGCCCTGGATTCACGGTCAATATGAATCATGTTCAAACGCGCCATTGACCAACCAAAGAACGGAATGCGCAAAAGTTCACGTTTGAACACAAAAGCCAGAGGATGTGGCATCAATGTCGGCAGCAAAAGAGTTTCGAGCGTGGATTGGTGTTTGGACAACAAAACCGCCGGACTGGTCTCTCCCTGTGGCAAATTCTTCATGCCCTTGACCTGAACCTGGATGCCGAGGAACACGCGCGTACCCCAGATCACCACGCGAAACCAGTTGACCGCGAACCACCACAGCGTCGTGCGGCCGACCCAAACCGAAATCAGTACCAGCGCAAGTCCCCACGGTATGACCGTGAGAACCATCCACATCATGTGCAAGACAGACCGGACCAAGGACATCACGCGAGCGTCGCCTCGCGCGCAATCAAGAAATCGGCAAAGGCGACCAAATCAGCATGCACCCGGGTTTCGGCCGGAAAGTTTTCAGGCAAGGTGCGCCCCCGATAGGCCTCACCTTTGCCAGTCAAGACCAGATGGGGTTCGCATCCAGCGGCCGCCGCGCCCAGCGCATCGCTGATCGTGTCGCCCACCATCGGTACGCCGTGCAGGTCCAAACCGTAACGCTCGCCAATCTGTTCAAACAGTCCGGACTCCGGTTTGCGGCAGTGACAGCCTTGATCGGGTGCATGAGGACAATAAAAGACAGCGTCGACCCTGCCCCCGACCCCGGCCAGCAGCGTGTGCATCTTGGCGTGCATTTCGTTCAGTGTTGAAACGTCAAACAGACCACGCCCCAGACCCGATTGATTGGAAGCGATCACTACGTGCCAGCCGGCGTGGTTGAGCCGGGCAATCGCCTCCAGCGCGCCCGGCAGCGGTGTCCATTCCTGCGCTGACTTGACGTAGTCGGGGCTGTCAACATTGACGGTGCCGTCGCGATCGAGGATGACCAGTTTCATAGTTTGTCGGCTCAGCTCGCAAGTTTGGAGAGATCGGCCACGCGGTTCATGGTCTCATGCAGACCCTTCAACAGGCCCTGGCGGTTCAGTCGCAGGTCCATTTCTTCGGCATTGACCATAACCCCATCAAAGAAAGCATCGACCGGCAGCCGCAAGGTCGCCAGAGTCTGCAGCGAGGCTGTGTAGTCACCCGCTTCGAACATCCTGTCAGCTGTGGGCAGCACATTCTTCATCGCAGCATAGAGCGCCACTTCGGCCGGTTCCTTAAGCAGAAGTTCGCTGACATGGGGATCGATGTCCTGGGTTTTTTTCAGGATGTTGCCGATGCGCTTGTTGGCAGCGGCCAGTGCCGGCGCTTGTGGCAGAGCCGCAAACGCGCGCACCGCAGCAAGGCGCTTTGACACATCGTCCAGTCGCTGCGGCTGCAGTGCCAGCACAGCATCGACCTCCTGGGCACTGTAGCCCTGCTCGCGCAGGGAGCTGGCCAAGCGGTCGTAAATAAACTCAGGTAGCTTTGCGATGTTGTAACCAAAACTCATCTGCTGATCTGCAGGCCAACTTTCCGACAGTTCGTCGAAAGCTTTCGAACCCACGCTAACAAGCCAATCGAGGTCTAGCGGAATAGCGTTTTCCATCAGCATGCGGATCACGCCCAGGGCGTGACGACGCAGCGCAAACGGATCCTTGTCTCCAGTGGGCAACTGACCGATAGCAAACATGCCAGCCAGGGTTTCCAGCTTGTCGGCCAGCGCCAGCGCCAAACCTACGCTGTTTCGCGGCAGTTCGTCGCCGGCAAAGCGCGGCTTGTAGTGGTCTTCGATGGCGCAGGCAACTTCTTCCGGCAAAGCGTCGTGCCGCGCGTAGTACGCCCCCATGATGCCCTGCAGTTCGGGAAATTCGCCCACCATGTCGGTCAGCAAGTCGGCCTTGGCAAGTCTCGCTGCAAGGCTCACCTGCTGCACCAAAGATGCATCCCCCAATTCACTGCCGATCTTTTCTGCAATCCACTTGACGCGCTCCATGCGCTGCCCTTGGGTGCCCAGTTTATTGTGATAGACGACTTTGGACAAACCCGCAACCCTTGACTCCAGCGTCTTCTTGCGATCCTGATCAAAGAAGAACTTGGCGTCGGCCAGGCGTGGGCGCACCACGCGTTCGTTACCACTGATCACAGCGCTGGCATCTGCCGGACTGATATTGGAGACAACAAGAAACTTGTTGGTCAGCTTACCGGCCGTGTCGAGTAGCGGAAAGTACTTCTGGTTGGCCTTCATGGTCAGAATCAGGCACTCCTGAGGCACGGCAAGGTACTGCGTCTCGAATTCACAAATCAGCACATTCGGCCGCTCAACCAGGCCGGTGACTTCATCCAGCAGGGCCTCATCGGCTATGGGCCGGGCGCCATTTCCCACTTTGGCCGCGGCCTGATCCAACTGTCGCACGATCTCGGCACGCCGCTGCGCAAAGCTCGCGATCACGGCACCGTCTTGCGCCAGCGTAGCGGCGTAACTGTCGGCGTCCTTCAGCACTACGGGCGACAGCGTCGCCTCAAAGCGGTGGCCCTGAGTGCTGTTGCCGGCGCTCAGACCCAGAACCTTGACCGGCACCACGGTGCTGCCGTGCAAGGCCACCAGGCCATGCGCCGGACGCACAAAATGAACGCTGCTCCAACCGGGCAATTCACAGTCACTCTCCAACTGGTAACTCATGACCTTGGGGATCGGCAGTTTGGCAATGGCTTCTTCCAGCGCCTTTTGCAGGCCGCTGTCGAGCGCGGCGCCGGTCACCAGGCTGTCATAAAACAGCGCTTCAGACTTGCCGTCGGGCGCTTTCCGGAGCGTCGCAACCAGTGCCACCGGGTCTGACACGTCGGCACCCAGCGCCTGCAGTTTCTTGATCAGCGCCGGAGTCGCCATGCCCCTGGCATCCAGACCGACACTCAGCGGCATCAGCTTTTGCTGCACGGCCTTGTCGGCGGCCTTGAGCCAGACCCGGGTGATGTGCACCGCCAGCCGACGCGGTGTGGCAAAAGCAGTCACGACCGAGTCAACGTCGAGCAGGCCCTGCACGCCCAACTGCGCGGCCATTTGAGCCGCAAAGGCATCGCCGAGCTTCTTCAAAGCCTTCGGCGGCAACTCTTCCACGAACAATTCAACCAGCAGGTTCTTCATGATTGGCTCACCTGTTCTACCCAGGCACGCGGGGCCATCGGAAAGCCCAGACGCTGCCGGCTCTCGTAGTAGCTTTGGGCCACCGCGCGCGCCAGGTTTCGAATCCGTCCGATGTAGGCAGCGCGCTCGGTCACGCTAATGGCGCCGCGCGCATCGAGCAAATTGAAACTGTGGGCACATTTGAGCACCTGTTCGTAGGCCGGCAAGGCCAGTTGAACTTGAATCAGATGTTTGGCCTGCTTCTCATGGGCAGCGAAGGCGAGCACCAGAAAATCTGCATCGGCGTGCTCGAAGTTGTAGGCTGACTGCTCTCTTTCATTTTGCAGGTAAACATCGCCATAGCTCATGCTGTCGGTCCACTGCAGCTTGTAAACGTTGTCCACTCCCTGCAAGTACATGGCCAGGCGCTCCAGCCCGTAAGTGATTTCGCCGGTGATTGGTCGGCAGTCAAGGCCGCCAACCTGCTGAAAATACGTGAACTGCGTGACTTCCATGCCGTTGAGCCAGACCTCCCAACCCAGCCCCCAGGCACCCAGTGTCGGATTCTCCCAATCGTCTTCCACAAAACGAATATCGTTTTTCTTCAAATCGAATCCAAGCGCTTCCAGCGAGCTCAGATAGAGTTCCAGGATATTGGACGGTGCCGGCTTCAGCACC
>JBBQZA010000024.1:0-22358 GCA_038208175.1 Burkholderiales bacterium | reverse complement strand
CTGAAACGCCTGCGACAGATTTTCAGCCGTGGATACTGCGAATCCGTCACGCACCAAGGTCAACTCGTAGAGCGTTCTAAGATCCGGCTCGTCGTCGACGACCAGAATCTTGGCATTGTTCAGCGCCAGGTTTGAATTCATGCTGTTAAAGGTGGTTTGTCGTTTTGCCTAGGGCCTCTGATCGGACTCGCAAGCTTGAAAGGTCACCCGAAATTCGTTCCCTTCAAGCAGTTCGCCACCGACCTGTCGTGATGTTCTGAAATAAGCAATCAAGGCTCCCTGCTCCTCGCACAACTCGCGGCAAATATACAACCCCAATCCGCTGGAACGACTTTCCGAGGAAAAAAAAGGTTCAAACAGATGCCGTTGAACCGATCGATCGAGGGGCTCTCCATCACTCCAGACTCGCAACACGCCTCGACCCGACTCTGTGCTGCTGACGTCGACCACAATCGAGCCCTTCCGAGCACTCGAATAACGATGCGCATTTTCGAGCAGGTTCAGCAGAATCCGGCGCAGATGTTCTAATTCAAACCTGACCCTGGCAGCGCCTTCCGACTGGTCGACAAACTGCAATTGCTCACAGTTCGTCTGCTTCTGCCAGTCCCGGCAAATTCTCATGACCGCCCCGCTCAACTCAAGTACATGGGCAGCCATCGCATTTTCACGTCGCTGGACCCTGGAAACATCCAGCACCTCTTCGGCAATTCGTTCCAATCGTTTGGCATTTTGCATGACCATCTGAGTAAGTTGCTTGTGCCGTGGATCGTCAATATCCTCATCCAGCAAGGCGTTGGCCTGTACGATGGCTGAGAGGGGATTTCGAATTTCGTGAGCTACCGCAGCCGACAGGCGTCCCATGCTGGCCAGTTTTTCCGTGCGCATACGGGCTTCAATCTCACGCTGATCCTGCAGAAACATGACACACAAACTGTGGCCACTGGCACCCGGTGCAGCGATCAACTGCGTGCGTACCCGAACACTCCTGGGACCCTGACCTGCGTGGTGAATAGTGACGTCCGCCTGCCTGTCTCCCCGCTCGGACAAACTAAGTCTCATCAAATCGACAAGACCCTGCCATCCTGTCAAGTCGGTCAGATTGAAAGGACTGGAATCGAACGCGGTTTCTGCCCCGAGCATCCGGCGCGCTGCCGGATTGGCTGCCCATACGCTGCAACTTGGGTCCAGGACCAGCACTCCATCTGCCAAAGTCTCGATCACAAGTTCGTTGACTTGGCGTTGCAGCTGCACCGCAGCCTGATTGCGCAGTGCCCTCAGTTCGACATTGGCCAGTCGGGTCAGTATCTGGTTACCCAGAAAAGCAATGACAAAACCACCGGCTCCGCTCAATGCCGCCTGCAAAAAATAGGTGGGTGCGTCGGATGGAACCTGCGTTGACATCCAGGCCGCATAGAGCAACAGCAGCAAAGTCACAGCCGCAGCCCCCGCCAGCGACAGCAGCAAAGACCCAAGTACCGACGTCATCAAAATCGGCAAGGCAAACAGCGGCGCGTAATTGATGCTGTTGCCCTGAACCAATTGCAGCGCCGCAATCACCACGATGTCAACGCCGCTGATGGCAAACCACTGGGCATCAAAAGTTTTGCGAACAGGGGTCGCACTGGCCTTTAGCCTGACCATCAAGGCGACTGCGCAATAAGCTGCACAAAGCAGCATCAGGGTTATATCCTTGCTTGATCCCAGCTGGTAGATGGCGGCCTGAAGCAACAACAGCACCAGCCCCAGCATGACCCGCGCCGTCATGAAGCCGCGCCACAACCTCTCAAACTCCTCGGGTTTGTCTGCCCCATCGCCATGGGGTTCAGGCGGAGCCGCATCGAACCAGGTTTTTGCTTCTGGTTGCAAGCTCATTCAATGCTCCGCTAGCTGACGATGCTCGTTGCAACAATAAAAACCTTTGTTGCCACGAATCGCTTCCGACTTTGTGACATGAACTGAACACTGGCAGCAAGCCACCATTTCCAACGGTGTCTGCTGGGACTGGGGATCGTTTCTCTTTATCCCGGTTTTGAAGGCCCGGCTGGAACGCCAAAACCAGACACCCATCAGCACTGCGGCCAGAATCAGGAGCAACTTCATGGCGACCGTCCGAGAATAATCTCCATAACGAATCGCGAACCGACATAGGCCAGTAACAGCAGGACGGAACCTATATACAGAACCCGCACCGCCCGTTTGCCACGCCAGCCAAAGCGCGCGCGACCGATCAGCAGTACTGCAAAGGTCAACCAGGACAGAACAGAAAATGCGGTTTTGTGATCCAGTTTCAGCGGTGCTGCAGAGCCGTAGAGCCGACTGCCAAACAGCAAACCCACCAGCAGCGTGGCCGACAACAACAAGAAGCCAGCGCCAACAAATCTGAAAGTCAGGCGTTCAATGGTCAGGAGCGGCAGACCGCTGTGCGGGTCGGCAGCCAGCCGAAAGCGTCCCTCGGCCCGCGTCATGTACCAGGCGTGCACCACGGCCGCGCCAAACAAACCGTAAGACGCGATACCCAGTGCCCAGTGCAGCGGCAGCCAGGGTGAGGCATTGGCGTGCAGCGTAGTGCCGGGAACCAATGCCGCCAACAATACTGCAAGTGCACTCAGTGCCGAGAGCGCCCAGCGCGTCTGCATAAGTGGGTACAGATGACTCTCAATGGCGTAGACAGCGGCAATCAGCCAGGCTGTCATGGACAAGGCCGGCGCAAAGCCGAAGCGTGGCACAGGACCGAACAGGCCGATGGACAGCAACAGAGCGTGCAGCAACCAGGCCAGCCAGAGCGCCGTCTTGGCCACCGGTGCACCCAGACGCGCGGAGCCAACAGCGGACAGCAGATAAGCCAGCGCGGCAGCGATTGCCAAAGTCAAAGCATAAGAAGAGGCAGCGGCTAAAATCATGGCTACAGTTTAGCGTTTTGCATATTGCCAATTTCAGTTGGCGTCCAACCACGGTTCCGTTCATCGGTATCCCCTCTATGGTCTCCGCCCTCAGCGACAAACTCTCCCGCCTGGTCAAGGAAATTCGCGGTCAGGCGCGCATTACGGAAAGCAACGTGACCGACATGCTGCGCGAGGTTCGCATGGCGCTGCTGGAGGCCGATGTCGCCTTACCGGTTGTGCGCGACTTTATCGCTCGCGTCAAGGAAAAAGCGCTGGGCCAGGAAGTATTGGGATCGCTTTCACCCGGACAGGCGTTGGTCGGCATTGTCAGCAAGGAACTGATTGCCACCATGGGCGAAAGTGTCGCCGATATTAATCTGGCGGTACAGCCGCCGGCAGTGATCCTGATGGCAGGCTTGCAGGGCGCGGGCAAGACCACGACCACCGCTAAACTTGCCAAGTACCTGATTGAAAAACGCCGCAAAAAGGTCTTGACGGTGTCGGGCGACGTTTACCGCCCGGCCGCCATCGAGCAATTGAAAATGGTAACGGCGCAGTCCGGTGCCGAGTGGTTTGCCAGCACGCCCGATCAGAAGCCGGTCGCCATCGCGCTAGCCGCGCTCGATTACGCGCGCAAACACTTCTTTGACGTGTTGCTGGTTGATACCGCTGGCCGGCTTGCCATTGATGACACATTGATGCGGGAAATCCGCGAGTTGCACGCCGTGCTGAGTCCGGTGGAAACCCTGTTTGTGGTCGACGCCATGCAGGGCCAGGACGCCATCAACACCGCCAAAGCGTTCAAGGAATCGCTGCCCCTCACCGGCATCATATTGACCAAGCTCGACGGCGATTCGCGTGGCGGGGCAGCCCTGTCGGTACGCCAAATTACCGGCGCACCGATCAAGTTCGCCGGCACCAGCGAAAAGATCGATGGCCTTGAAGTGTTTGACGCCGAGCGTCATGCCGGCCGTATTCTGGGGATGGGCGATATTCTGGCGCTGGTCGAACAGGTCACGTCTGGCGTGGACGTGGCGGCAGCGCAAAAACTGGCGGCCAAAGTCAAGAGTGGTGTCGGCTTTGACCTGAATGATTTTTTGGCCCAGATCCAGCAAATGAAACAAATGGGCGGCTTGTCCAGCTTGATGGACAAGATGCCTGCGGCGATCGCGGCCAAGGCTGGCCAAATCGACATGGGTCGGGCCGAGAAGGATATCCAGCGCAAACAGGGCATCATCCACAGCATGACGCCGCTGGAACGCCGCAAACCCGAAATCATCAAAGCGACGCGCAAACGCCGCATCGCCATGGGTGCCGGCGTGCAGGTGCAGGAAGTCAACCGCATGCTCAAGGAATTTGAGCAGATGCAGGACATGATGAAAAAGATGAAGGGTGGCGGCATGATGAAAATGATGAAGCGCATGGGTGGCATGAAGGGCATGCCGAAAATGCCCTTCTGAAACCTTGTGGGACAGACCGCAGCTACGCGAAGCGAGCCAGCTCTGTCCCCAACTGACCAATTGATGTTGGGTGTCCCCCTTGTGGGACAGACCGTCAGGCCGTTACCACCTCACCGCGCAAGGTATAGGAGCGCGTCTCGGTGATCTTCACATCCACCAGTTGCCCGATCAATTGTGGTTCGCCCACAAAGTTGACGACCCGGTTGCATTCGGTGCGGCCCATCAGTTCGGTCGCATCGCGCCTGGAGTAGCCCTCCACCAGAATGCGCTGGCGCGTGCCCAGGCGACTTTCACTGATTCGCCGCATGCTGTCGTTGATCACGCCCTGCAGATGGTGCAGCCGCCGCAGCTTGACCTCATGTGGCGTCTCGTCCACCAGGTTAGCCGCTGGCGTGCCGGGGCGTGGACTGAAGATGAAGCTGAACGAATTGTCAAAGCCGACATCGTCAATCAACTTCATCATCTTGTTGAAATCGTCTTCGGTCTCGCCCGGAAAGCCAACAATAAAGTCGCTGCTAAGCGCCATATCGCTGCGGATGGTGCGCAATTTGCGAACCGTCGACTTGTATTCCATAGCGCTGTAGCCGCGTTTCATCGCCGTCAGAATCCGGTCTGAACCATGCTGCACCGGCAAATGCAGGTGGCTGACGAGTTTGGGTATTTTTTCGTAGGCCGCGATCAGCGCCGGCGTGAATTCATTGGGGTGACTGGTGACGTAGCGGATGCGCTCAATTCCGGGAATCTCAGCCACGTACTCGAGCAAGGTCGCAAAGTCCGCCACCTCAGACGTCGCCCCCATCGCAACGCGGTAGGCATTGACGTTTTGTCCCAGCAAGGTGACTTCTTTCACACCCTGCTCAGCCAGACCCGCCACCTCGACCAGCACGTCCTCAAACGGCCTCGAAACCTCCTCTCCGCGGGTATAAGGCACAACGCAATAACTGCAGTATTTGGAGCAGCCTTCCATGATGCTGACAAAAGCGCTGGCACCCTCGACGCGGGCTGGCGGCAGGTGATCAAATTTTTCGATCTCGGGAAAACTGATATCCACCTGTGAGCGGTTTTGCGATCGTCGTTGCTGCAGCATCTGGGGCAGGCGGTGCAGGGTTTGTGGGCCAAACACCAAATCCACATACGGCGCCCGCTCAATAATGGCTGCTCCTTCCTGACTCGCCACGCAACCACCGACGCCAATCAAGGCGCCTTGTTTCTTCAGATGTTTGACACGCCCCAGATCAGAAAACACTTTCTCCTGCGCCTTTTCCCGCACTGAACAGGTGTTAAACAGAATGAGATCGGCTTCTTCCACGTTGTCGGTTGACTCATAGCCCTGTGCGGCTTGCAGTACATCGGCCATCTTGCCCGAGTCGTACTCGTTCATCTGGCAGCCAAAAGTTTTAATGAAGACTTTCTTGCTCATGGTTTGTCCGCCACTGCGGTCGCGCTAATCGCTATGCCGCGCCGCGCCAGCGTCGGCTTGCCAGCGTAGCTCGAAAGCATGCCTGATCGGCCCTGCTCCCAGTTTTCAGAAAAATCGGCGCTGGGTTCAGCATGAAAACCGTGAACACAGGTTCGCAACACGAGCCGGATCACCTCCACGTTTTCCTCGACTGCCGCCGTCTGCAATTGCTGGAGGTGGCTGAAGAGTTCCGGCCAGGCCAGGAAGTCTTCATGTGCTTTCATGATGCGCGGATGATCGGTGACCGTCGGGTTGTCACCAATCAGCAGTTCTTCATAGAGCTTTTCACCGGGGCGCAATCCGATGAAGGCAAATTCGATGTCGCCATCCGGTTGTTGCGCATCCCGCACTTGCAGCCCGGACAGTTCAACCAGACGACGAGCCAGATCGATGATCTTCAGCGGTTCACCCATTTCGAGCACAAAAACTTCGCCGCCCCGGGCCATCGCCGCCGCCTGCAACACCAGTTGCGCCGCTTCGGGAATGGTCATGAAATAACGTGTGACTTCGGGATGCGTGATGGTCAGCGGCCCGCCATGCGCCAGTTGCTCGCGAAACATAGGTACCACGCTGCCGCTGGAGCCCAGCACATTGCCGAACCGGACCATGCTGAAACAGGTTCCATGCTCCTGGGCTTCACTCGCCAACGCCTGCAATACCAGTTCAGCCATGCGCTTGCTGGCGCCCATCAGGTTTGTCGGACGCACCGCCTTGTCAGTTGAAACCAGCACAAAACTGGCGACTCTGGCCGCCTGCGCCGCTTGCGCCATGTTCAGGGTACCAAAGACATTGTTCAAAATACCTTCAGAGGGATTGCACTCCACCATCGGTACATGCTTGTAGGCCGCTGCGTGGTACACGGTGTCGGGCTGGTAAGTGGCACAGATCCAGTCCAGTCGCCGCCGATTCACTACGCTGGCCAAAAGCGGCACCAATTCAATGTCTGAAGCCTGAGCGCTACACCAGGCCTGCAACTCGCGATGCAAGGTGTACAAACCAAACTCATGGTGATCCAGCAGCAGCAGCCGGCGTGGACGCTCCATCAGGATCTGGCGACATAACTCACTGCCAATGCTGCCCGCGGCACCGGTCACCAGAATGGTTTGATTGAAAGGACTGCAGGCCAACAACTCAGCTTGCGGCGTCACCGCTTCGCGACCCAGCAAGTCATCGATGTCGAGCTCACGAAAATCTTTCACCGTGACACGCCCGCTGGTCAGGTCTGCCAAGCCCGGCAGGGTTCGGGTGTGAACCGGCAAGGAACGCAGATTCTGGATGATTTTGTTGCGGCGATCGCGACTGGCACTCGGTATCGCCAAAACAATGTCAGTGATACCCAGCTTGTTCACAACGACGGCAACCTCTGTAGCCGAAAACACCGGCACGCCATTGATGGTTTGACCGATCTTGGCTGGGTCTTCATCGACAAAACCAAATACTTTGAAAAGTCCGCCAACCGCCATCGCCGAGGAGGTCTGGACTCCGGCCGCACCTGCACCATAGATCAGCATGCGGCCCTGATTATGGTGCTTTCCATGGCTGATGCCAGCGAGCCAGAAGCGCGCCAGCACGCGACTGCTACCGACCAGCATGAAGAAGATGATCGGCTGCAAGACACCCAGGGTCAATGGAAAAACTGGCCACTTCTGCCAATACAGAAGCAGGATGCGCAACAGCGCATAGAGCACGATGGCCTGCCCGGTCGCCAGCAAGACGTCCATGCCGGTGTAACGAAAGATCGCGCGATAAAGACCAAAGAGAACGAAGATCGGGATCGCAAGCACCGGCCCCAGCAGGTAAACCCACCATTGGTCTCCCTGCGGCCAGTGCAGTGCCTCGAAGCGCAGGGAGTAGGCACCCCAGGTGGCCAAAAGAGCCATTACCACGTCAACCAAGATGACCACCAGACGCTTGACGGGGCGCGGCCAATCCAGCGCCTTATTCAGCATTTGCATCACCGATCCTCTTCAGGTGCTGCTGTGTGCTTGACGAACAACTGGGCCGCCAGAATGCCTAATTCGTAAAGAAGAACCATCGGAACCAACAGGGCAATCATGGAAACCGGATCGGGCGGTGTGACAATACCCGCGACTGCCGCCGCACCGACCACAAAATAAGCACGAAACGACCTCAGTTGGGCAATCGTCACCATGCCCATGCGGGCCAGAATCACGACTGCAATCGGCACTTCGAAAGCCACGCCAAAGGCAATAAACATGGTGACGACGAAATCAAGATAAGCTTCAATGTCCGGGCTCACTGCCACTGACATCGGCGCCATTTTCTGAATCGCGGGAAAAGCTTGTCCAAAGACGAAAAAGTAACAAAATGCCGCGCCCATGTAAAACAGAACGGTACTGGCGGCAACCAGTGGCAGCACCAGTCTTTTCTCATGCTTGTAAAGACCAGGGGCCACAAAGGCCCAGATCTGATAAAGAATCCATGGCAAGGACAAGGCCATCGCGGCCAGCACCGACACCTTGATCGGGACCAGAAACGGCGACACCACACCGACGGCAATCATGCGCGAACCTTCCGGCAAGGCCTTCACCAGGGGCATTGCCAGCCAGTCATAGAGCCGGGAGGGTCCGGGGTAGAACAACAAGACCAGCAACACCGCCGCAATACCGTACAGCGCATGCAGCAGCCGGTCGCGCAACTCAACCAGATGCTGCACAAAGGGCTGTTCGGTGCCGGCCAGTTCGTCTTCTTTTTTTTCGGAATCTGTCATCAACTCAATCTGGTAGGACGAAACCGGGCCACCCGCGCCGCCCCCGACAAGGCACTGCTACGGACGCCCCTGTGGGCTTTGTACCAGCGTGGCATGGCGCTGCGCTTGATCCGCCATTTTTTTCGCGGGGATTTGTACTCTGGATAGACCCGGCTGACATCACTGGAAGCTGTGCTGGATGCAAGGTCGGCGGTCTCATTCCAGTTTTTCTCGAAATCGGCAGCACTGGTCTGAATCGAGCTTTCAACATCACGCGCTGCGTTTTCAACCGTGTCCTTCATCTTCTTGAGCTCATCGAGCTCCATTGATCGATTGACCTCTTCTTTCACATCAGCGACGTAGCGTCGCGCGCGACCGAGCAATGTGCCAACGGTCTTGGCCAGGCCGGGCAACTTCTCTGGGCCGATGACAAGCAGGGCAATGGCGCCGATGATCGCCAGCTTGGTAACCCCGATATCAATCACTTACGCAGATCCATCAGGCTTTGGTTTTGGCCTCGACATCAATGGTCTCTTTGGTCTGGGTCGTGCCAGCGGCGACCTGCTGCACCGGCGCTGCAGGCGCCGCTGCGTCGGCGGCCTTTTCAGCACCATCACGCATGCCATCCTTGAATCCCTTGACGGCGCCACCCAGGTCGGAGCCTATGTTGCGCAGCTTCTTGGTGCCGAAAATCACCACAATGATGACCAGGAAAATAATCAGATGTGTTGTCGAAAGTCCCATGAGCATCTCCTATGGAATAGCGCCAATTTTAGTCGGCGAACTGATTAATTGGGGTCGAAATCCGGATTCCGTATCCGGATCGCAAAAATAAGTTGCAGAGCATCCCTGGGCCACAATACTGGAAATCAGCCCCTGAGCCAGGGCCGTGGGCCCCCCATCACGTGAATATGCAAATGCTGCACCTCCTGTCTACCCTCGGCCCCGGTGTTGCACAGGATGCGAAAGCCACCCTGCGGGTAGGGATTGCAGCCTTGCTTCAGAGCCAATTGAGGTGCCAGCACCAGCATTCGGCCCAGCAGTAGAGCATGATCAGCACCAACCTGCGCCATCGAAGGGATATGAAATTTCGGAATCATCAGAAAATGAACCGGCGCCCACGGATGAATGTCGTTAAAGACAAAAATGTCCTCGTCCTGAAAAACCAGGTCGGACGGAATTTTGCCAGCAACGATCTTGCAAAACAGGCAATCAGGGTCGCTCTGGACAATGTTGACGCTCATGCTTCAAGCTCCTTCGCGTGCCTGCACCTTGCGCAGCGCCTTTTCTTCAATCCCGCCGGTACCGGCGCGACGCTCCAACTCGGCCACGACATCCGCCGCAGACAGTCCGTAATGCGCCAACGCAATCATGCAGTGAAACCAGAGATCCGCCACCTCATTGATAATTTTCTGGCGGTCGGCGCCGGCATCGGCATCCTTGGCAGCCATCACCACTTCGGTCGCCTCCTCGCCAATTTTTTTCAAAAAAGCGTCAGGCCCTTTGTGCAGCAGCCGCGCCACGTAGCTGGTCGCCGGATCGCCGCCGTTTTGCGGCAGACGGCTTTCGATAACCCGGGACAATGCGGCGAGTGAGTCATATACGGAGGCTTTGGATGGCATAGAAGGCTACCTGTAGAGGGTATGCGGGTCTTTCAAGACCGGCTCAACAACTTTCCAGGCCCCATTTTCCAGTTTACTGAAAAAGCAGCTGTGGCGCCCGGTGTGGCAGGCGATGCCGGGCTCGTGTCCGGTTTGCGTGACTTTGAGCAGGATGACGTCCTGGTCACAGTCCAATCGGATCTCATGTACGGTCTGGACGTGGCCCGACTCCTCGCCCTTGAACCAGAGCTTGCCACGCGAGCGGCTGAAGTAGACCGCCCGCCCGAGCTCGGATGTCTTTTGCAGCGCCTCGCGGTTCATCCAGGCCAGCATCAGCACGTCGCCGGACACCGCCTCCTGTGCAATCGCCGGCGCCAGGCCCTGTGCGTCCCATTTGATCGCGTCAAGCCAGCTCATGAGGTCAATCGCACTGGAATACCGCGCTCAGCCATGCGCGCCTTGGCCTGCGCAACCGTGAATTCGCCGTAGTGAAAGATGCTGGCAGCCAGCACGGCGTCGGCAGCGCCGAACTGGATACCGTCCGCCAGATGGTCCAGGGTTCCGACACCGCCTGAGGCAATCACCGGCACACTGACCGAGTCACTGACCGCACGCGTCAACTCCAGGTCGAAACCGGCGCGGGTTCCATCGCGGTCCATGCTGGTGAGCAGAATCTCGCCCGCACCACGACGCATCATCTCAACGGCCCAGGCAACGGCATCAAGGCCGGTATTTTTGCGTCCGCCGTGGCTGTAAACGTCCCAGCCAGGCCCCATAGCCACGCGCTCCTTATCAAGGCGCGTGGCATCGGCCTGAGAGCGGCGCTTGGCGTCGATCGCCACGACAATGCACTGCGCGCCGTACTTGGCTGACGCATCGGAGATCACCTGCGGACAGGCAATCGCGGCCGAATTGAAGCTGGTCTTGTCAGCACCGGCATTGAGCAGACGGCGCACGTCGTCTACGCTGCGCACGCCGCCGCCGACGGTCAGCGGGATGAAGACCTGGGAAGCGACGGCCTCGATGATGTGCAAAATCAGATCCCGACCATCGCTGGTGGCGGTAATGTCCAGAAAGGTCAGTTCATCAGCGCCCTGCTCGTTGTAGCGTGCAGCGATCTCAACCGGATCCCCGGCATCACGCAACTGGACGAAATTGACCCCTTTGACGACACGGCCCCCAGTGACATCCAGACAGGGAATGATGCGTTTAGCTAACACGCTTGAACACACCCAGTGCAAGCCAGAAAATTTTTCGCCGGGCCGCCCCAAGAAAAATTAGCCCCCTCGGGGGGCAGCGCAGTACATGAAATGACAAGCGTGGGGGCCATATCACCCGTTCAGCTCGTCGGCGCGCCGTTGCGCGGTGGCGAAGTCCAAATCACCGGAATAGATGGCACGTCCGCAGATGACACCTTCGATGCCCTCGTCCTCGACCGCACACAGGGCCTCAATATCGGCCATGCTGGACAGGCCGCCAGAGGCAATGACCGGTATGGTTAGCGCCTGGGCCAGCCTGACAGTCGCATCCACATTGATACCACTGAGCATGCCATCACGCCCGATGTCGGTATAAATGATGGATTCCACACCAAAATCCTCAAATTTCTGACCGAGATCGACCACGTCGTGGCGCGTCAGCTTGCTCCAGCCGTCGGTTGCAACTTTGCCGTCACGCGCGTCCAGCCCGACAATGATGTGACCACCAAAAGCAGTGCAAGCATCCTGCAGGAAACCGGGGTTGCGGATCGCCGCGGTACCGATGATGACGTAGCGCAGACCCGCATCCAGATAACGTTCTATGGTGTCCAGATCACGAATCCCACCACCGAGCTGCACGTCCACTGCGCTGCCGACTTCCTTCAGGATCCTGCGAATGGCCTTCTCGTTCTTCGGTTGTCCGGCAAACGCACCGTTGAGATCCACCAGGTGCAGGCGGCGCGCGCCATTTGTCGTCCACTTGCTGGCGACTGCGACGGGATCCTCGCCAAAGGTGGTGGCCTGGTCCATATCACCTTGTTTCAGGCGAACGCAGTGGCCGTCTTTGAGGTCGATTGCAGGAATTAAAAGCATGATGCTTCGGGGTTTAAAGAAAAAAAGCAGCGAGCAGCTAGGGGCGAGAGAAGATGTCAGGGCTTCCAGTGAAGGAAGTTCCGGTAGAGAGAAAGACCGTGAGCGGCACTTTTTTCAGGATGGAATTGCGTAGCGAAAATATTATCACGCGCAATGGCCGAACTGAAGCGGGAGCCATAGTCAGTCTCGCCCACGCTGTGGCGCGCAACAGACGGTTGTGCGAAATAACTGTGCACAAAGTAGAAATAACTGCCGTCTGGTAATTCGCCCCAGACCGGATGTGGCGCGCCACCGTGGTTGTTCCGGTAGACCTGATTCCAACCCATTTGTGGCACTTTGTAACGACTGCCATCCGCTTGCCGTTGGCCGATGAGGTCAAACTTGAGGACTTCGCCGTGAATCAGTCCCAAACCGGCGGTGTCACCCTCCGCACTATGGTCCAGCAGCATTTGCATGCCGATACAGACACCTAAAAGCGGTTTGCTGGCAGCGGCTTCGAGCACCGAACCAAGCAAACCAGATTCTCGCAATTCGCGCATGCAGTCGGGCAGGGCGCCATGCCCCGGCAAGACCAGGCGCTCGCAGGCGCGCACCTGATCCGGGTCAGCGGTGATCAGCACCCGAAAACCGGTGTCCGCGGCGGCCGCCTGAATGGCCTGCGATACAGAACGCAGATTTCCCATGCCATAGTCAACCACGGCAACGGTTTTTTGACCAGCAGCACGCGCCATTGAATTCATGCCTTGTGTCGAAAAGCTCGCGTCCGACTAAAGCATGCCCTTGGTCGATGGGACCGTTCCAGCCGACCGGCTGTCGAGTTCCAGCGCCGAGCGCAGCGCACGGGCGAAGGCCTTGAACACGGTCTCGGCCTGATGATGGGCATTTTCACCGCGCAGATTGTCGATGTGCAGGGTCACAAACGCATGGTTCACAAAGCCCTGAAAAAATTCAAACGCCAATTGGCTGTCAAAGGTACCGATCATGCCGCTCTTGAACGGCACGTGCATGACCAGGCCGGGACGTCCCGAAAAATCAATCACCACGCGTGACAGTGCTTCGTCCAGAGGCACATAGGCATGACCGTAACGGCGAATGCCTTTCTTGTCGCCCACCGCCCGGTGCACCGCCTGACCCAGCGCAATGCCGACGTCCTCCACCGTATGGTGGCCATCGACGTGAAGGTCACCATCGGCCTGAACCTCAAGATCGATCAAGGCATGGCGCGCAATCTGGTCCAGCATGTGGTCGAAAAAACCGATCCCGGTATGCAGGCGGGACAGGCCGCTGCCGTCGAGATCGACCTTGACCGTGATTTTGGTCTCGGCCGTGTGGCGCGAGACTTCAGCAGTTCGATTCATGGTGCGAGTGATTCCTTCAAGGCCGCCAGCATTTGCACGTTTTCATCTTCAGTACCCACCGTCAGGCGCAGACAGTTGTGCAGCAATGGATGCATTCTAGAAACGTTCTTGACCAGAACCCTGCGCGCCTTCATGCCTTCAAACGTCATCTGTGCATCCGGCACACGCAGCAAAATCATGTTGGCGTCACTGGGATAGGCACGGACCCTGGAAATATTGTCAAGTGCTTCCAAAACAATAGCACGCTGTGCACGTAAATCAACCGCTTGAGCCAAAAACACCTCATTATGCTCGATTGCAAAAAGGGCACACTCGCAGTTCAGGACGCTGATGTTGTAGGGTGGGCGCACCTTGTCTATTTCATTGATAAGGGCATTTGGGCCCATCATGTAACCTAGACGCACCCCGGCCAGACCAAACTTGGAAAGCGTGCGCAACAGCAGCACATGCCGGTGACGCGCCAGTCGGTCGATATAGCTCTTACTGGAAAACGGCTGGTAAGCCTCGTCCATCACAACCATGCCGCCCTGCTCAGCAACCAGCAGAATGATTTTTTCGACGACCGCATCGTCCCACAGATTGGCGGTCGGGTTGTTCGGGTAGGCCAGATAGGTGATGGCCGGTTTGTGCTGGATCACGGCCGCCAGCATCGCCGCTTCGTCCAACTCAAAATCACTTGTCAGCGGCACACCGTAAAACGCCAGCCCTTGCAGTTGGGCACTCATGGCGTACATCACAAAGCCCGGCACGGGCGCCAGAATGCTGGCCCCTGGAAGGTCGCAAGCCAGCGCCAGCAGACTGATCAGTTCATCGGAACCATTGCCCAACATGAGGTCAAAGCCGTCGGGCAGTCGGGCGTAATCCGCCAGCGCCTGGCGCAACACATCGATGCGGCCAGCGGGGTAGCGGTTCAGCGCCAGCGCACCCAGACGCTGACCGAGCACGGCTTGCAGGTGCGCCGGCAAACGGTATGGATTTTCCATTGCATCGAGCTTGACCATGCCTGTCGAATCCTGAATCGCATAAGCATGCATGGACTGGATGTCCTGGCGGATGCGTTGCAAGCTTTGCGCACTGACGGACTTCATTTGTCAGGCCGTAAAGGTGGCACCGGCCTCAGTCGCATCTCAGCCGAGCGGGCATGCGCCTGCAATCCTTCGCCGTGCGCCAGCACCGAGGCGATTTGCCCCAACTTCTGCGCACCCGCTTCGCTGACTTCAATCAGACTGCTGCGTTTCTGGAAGTCATAAACACCCAGCGGCGAACTGAAGCGCGCCGTGCCGCTGGTCGGCAACACATGGTTCGGGCCGGCGCAATAGTCGCCCAGTGATTCACTGGTGTAGGCGCCCAGAAAAATGGCGCCTGCGTGTTTGAGCAATGGTTCCCAGCGCTGCGGGTCGCGGCTGCTGACCTCCAGGTGCTCAGGAGCAATGCTGTTGCTGATCTGGCAGGCCTCTTGCATGTTGCGCGTCAGAATCAAAGCGCCGCGCCCGGTGAGCGATTTCGAGATGATTTCGGCGCGCGGCATGTCAGGCAAAAGGCGATTCATCGATGCTTGCACCTGATCGATATAGTCTTGGTCCGGACACAACAAAATGCTCTGCGCCAGTTCGTCGTGTTCGGCCTGGCTGAACAAGTCCATGGCCACCCAGTCGGGCGCTGTCGTGCCGTCGGCCAGCACCAGGATTTCGCTCGGTCCGGCAATCATGTCGATGCCGACCGTACCAAATACACGGCGCTTGGCCGCCGCCACATAGGCATTGCCTGGACCGGTAATTTTGTCAACCTTCGGGATCGTGGCAGTGCCGTAAGCGAGCGCCGCAATGGCCTGAGCGCCACCGACGCTGAAGATCCGGCTGACACCGGCCAGATATGCTGCCGCCAGCACCAGGGCATTTTTTTCGCCTCTGGGTGTCGGCACCACCATGATGATTTCAGCAACCCCGGCAACGTGCGCCGGAATGGCGTTCATCAACACAGACGAGGGATAAGCCGCTTTGCCTCCAGGCACATAAATACCGACGCGGTCCAGCGGCGTTACTTTTTGTCCCAGCAGCGTGCCGTCGTCATCACGGTAACTCCAGCTCTCGCCGCAGGCCTTTTTCTGCACCTCATGGTAGCTGCGCACCCGGGCCGCCGCCGCTTGCAATGCCTCGCGCTGTGCGACGGGAATCGCCTCAAACGCGGCTTTGAGTTCGCTCTGCGTCAGCTCCAACTCGATCATCGAAGTGGCTTGCAGTCCATCAAAACGGCGACTGTATTGCAGAACCGCCGCATCGCCACGTTGCAGCACATCGGCCAGAATGTCAGCGACCCTTTGTTCGATCTCGGCATCGGCTTGCGCAGACCGATGCAAGCGCGCCTTGAATTCAGTATCAAATGTGGCGCTAGCGGTTGACAGTTCTAGAGGTCTAGCTATAAACTTCATAGCAAGTCAACTCTTTGCAGAGGCCACTGCAGCGGCCAAGGCGTCAATGATTTTGCGGATCGGCGCCTGCTTTAGTTTGAGTGCAGCCTGATTGACCACCAGGCGCGAGCTGATGTCCATGATGTGCTCGACCTCTACCAGATGGTTGGCCCGCAGCGTGTTGCCGGTCGACACCAGATCGACAATCGCATCGGCCAGCCCCACCAGCGGCGCCAGTTCCATGCTGCCGTAGAGTTTGATCAAGTCCACGTGCACACCCTTGGTGGCGAAGAAATCACGCGCAATTGCCAGGTACTTGGTCGCCACCTTCAGTCGCGAGCCCTGCCGGACCGCCGATGCATAGTCGAAATCAGCCCGCACTGCGACGCTGATGCGGCATTTGGCGATTCGCAGGTCGAGCGGCTGGTACAGCCCTTCGCTGCCATGCTCCAGCAGCGTGTCCTTGCCGGTGATACCCAGATCGGCGCCACCGTATTGCACATAGGTCGGCACGTCTGTGGCTCGCACCACCAGCACCCGCACCTCGCTCAGGTTGGTGGCCAGGATCAGCTTGCGTGATTTTTCCGGGTCTTCCAGCACCTCGATGCCGGCCGCGCGGAGCAGCGGCAAGGTCTCTTCAAAAATTCTGCCCTTCGACAGCGCAAGCGTAATCATTTCATTCTTTCAAGCACGGCCGCAACATCCGGAATCATTGGGGCAACGCTGCCCACTCGGCAGGCGTGTAGGTTTTCATGGACAGCGCGTGCACCTCATCGTTCTGCATTTTCCCACCGAGCGTGGCATAGACGCGCTGGTGCCGCTGGATCGGCCGCTTACCTTCAAATTCTGCTGACACGATGACGGCAAACCAGTGGCGACCATCCCCTTTGAGGGTAATGTACTCACACACCAGGTTGGCGGCAATCAGGTCTCTGATCTGGTCTGCATTCATATCTCATCCAAACAAAAAATCCTTACACGCGAATCTTGTAGCCGCTGCGAAGCAGCCACAAGGCCACGGCGCTGACAAAGGCCCACGCCACAGCCACCACGGCCAGACTCAAACCCGGTGATACGTCACTGGCGCCAAAAAATCCGAAACGAAAACCGTCAATCATGTAGAAGAAGGGGTTCAGGTGACTGACCTTCTGCCAAAAGGCAGGCAGTGAATGAATCGAATAGAAGACTCCGCTCAAAAAGGTCATCGGCATGACGACAAAATTTTGAAAGGCGGCCAGCTGATCGAATTTTTCCGCCCACAGTCCGGCAATCAGGCCCAGCGTACCCATCAACGCGGCGCCCAGAACGGCAAAGATCAAGATCCACAGGGGTGCCATAAAGTTCATGTCAGTGAACAAGGAAGAGATGACCAATACACTCAGACCGACTGTCAGTCCGCGAATCACGGCGGCACCGACATAAGCCGCAAACCAGTTCAGGTAGGACAGCGGTGTGAGCATCAGGAACACCAGATTGCCATTCACTTTACTCGTGATCAGCGAGGACGAGCTGTTGGCAAAGGCGTTCTGCAGCAGACTCATCATCGCCAGGCCCGGCACCAGAAACGCGCTGTAACTGACCCGGTCATAGACTTTGATGTGCGCTTCCAGCGCATGGCCAAAGATCAGCAGGTACAACATCGCCGTCAGGACCGGCCCGGCGATGGTCTGAAACGCCACCTTCCAGAAACGCAGCACTTCCTTGTAGAGCAGGGTTTGCCATCCAGTCATGCTGAGGCCTCGACGCTCAAGTTGCTGGCTGACGAACCTCTCATCACATCCAGAAACACATCTTCCAGATCGGCTTTGCGAATCTCCACATCGTGCGCCACCAGGCCGGCAGCGCGCACCGCCGCCAGATAGCGTTCAATCTCCAGCGCGTCATGCGCCGGAAACTGCACGATGCGTCCGGTAATACGTGCCTGGGCTGCCAGTTCCTGGGGCAGGTCGCCGTCCAACTTGAAGCGCAACACATTGCTGGACGCGGCCTTCAGCAACTCGCTGGTATGGTCGAGGGCCACAATGCGTCCACTCTTGAGCATGGCAACGCGTCCACACAGTGCCTCGGCCTCTTCCAGATAATGGGTCGTCAGCAGGACCGTGTGGCCCTGTTTGTTCAGTTTGGCAATGAACTGCCACAGGGTTTGCCGCAGTTCCACATCGACACCGGCGGTCGGCTCATCCAGCACAATCACTGGCGGCTTATGCACCAATGCCTGCGCCACCAGCACACGGCGCTTCATGCCGCCCGAGAGCTGTCGCATATTGGAGGCGGCTTTGTCGCTCAACCCCAGGTTGTGGAGCAGTTCATCGATCCAGGCGTCGTTGTTGCGGACACCAAAATAACCGGACTGAAAACGCAAGGCTTCACGCACGTTGAAGAAAGGGTCAAACACCAACTCCTGGGGTACTACACCCAGATTGCGCCTGGCGTTAGCGTAATCAAGCACCACATCATGACCCAGCACCGAAGCCTTGCCGGAACTGGCGCGTGACAGGCCGGCCAGAATGCTGATCATGGTGGTCTTGCCAGCGCCATTGGGGCCTAACAGTCCAAAAAACTCACCTTCCTCAATGTCGAGGCTGACCCGGTCCAATGCCACCAAGGTGCTGCCTTTGGGGCCACGCGGCGAAGGGTAGGACTTGGAGACCGACTGAAAGGAAATGGCGGGCATTTCTAGGGGCCTATTGCGCTGACAGCAACTCAACGATGCCGTACAAGGTCGCCAGATCACGCAAGTGGCTGGGTAGCCCGCGAATCGAAAAATGCTTGCCCAGTGCCAAAGTCTCACGCCGAAATTCAAGCAGCACCGCCAGCGCAGCGGAATCAAAGCGGCTCAATGCGGTCGCATCCACCACCACTAGGGGGTCTCTTTGGGAACGCAAACCCTGCACCAGCATGCGCAGGCACGCAGTGGCCTGGGCATGGGTCAATTCCTTTGGCAATACCAACACCAGTTACCCCTTTTTGGCATTCGCCTTGTTACGTTCAGCCAGCGAAGCAATCAGGCCGTCAAGGCCTTTGGCATTGATTTGTTGGGCGAAATCGCTGCGATAGGTTTCAACCAGCCAGGCCCCCAGCACATTGAGGTTGTAAATCTTCCAGCCCGCGCCCTCGCCCGGTGTCTTTTCCAGCCGGTAGTCGAGTTGAATGGCGTCGCCGCGGCCCTTGACTTCGGTACGGACGACCACTTCCTTATCTTCTGCAGCGGCACGCGTCGGCTTGATAAAAATGGTCTGGTCACTGATCTGGGTCAACGCACCCGCGTAGGTGCGCACCAGCAAGGTCTTGAACTCTTCCTGCAGGCGCTTCTTTTGCTCGGCGCTGGCCGGGCGCCAGGCCGGTCCCACGGCTGCTGCTGTCATGCGCTGAAAATTCACGTTGGGCATGATCTTGTCATCCACCAGCGCGACAATCCGCGCCGTGTCGCCGGCCTGAATTGCCTTGTCGGAGCGGATGCTGTCAAGGACTTCAGTGGACAGGCGTTTGATCAAACCCTCTGCGGACTCGTCTGCAGCCCAGGCGGAAACCGCCAGCAGGGCCGACAGGCCGACAACAGCAGGAATCAGGAGGCTGCGCAACAGGCGTGAATTCATGGTTTGACTTTCTGTTCTGGAGGCGATTCTGCCTGGACTTCTTCCGGTGGGTTGCCATCAAAAATGACACTGCGCCGACGCTGAAGAAAGGCTTCGCGAATGAAGGTGTACTGATCCAGCGCCGCTTCTTCCAGCATGGTGCTGGCCCTGAGCAAGTCCGAGCGCTCGTCAATGGCTCTGAGCAGCTTAGCGCTATTGCGTGTGGGTATATGCGTCACGCTGGTCACCAGGTCACCCTTCCAGTCAACCGGCAGCGCCAGCATATCGCGCAGGGTCGAAGAACCCAGTACCGGAAGAACCAGATAAGGACCGCTGTCAAGCCCCCACCAGCCCAGTGTGTGCCCAAAATCCTTTTTGTGCTTCTCAATGTCCATTTCGGTGGCTACATCAAAAACACCGCCCCAGCCGAGAACCGTATTGACACCGACACGCCGCAGACTGTCCATCGCTGCCTGGCCTTTGAACTGCAGCACGTTGTTCACAAAGGACCAGACATCTTCCAGATTGCCGAAGAAATTGCCAACACCTTGCCGCAGCCGGACCGGCGTCACATCCCGATAGGTACTGGCCACTGGCTTCAAGACCGCATTGTCCAGTGCGGTATTGAAACGGAAAACGCTGCGGTTCAATGGCTCCAGTGGATCGCGCGGATCCACATTGGGGCCGCTGGCACAAGCGCCCAGCAGCAGTATCAGCAACAGCCATAAGCTCTTGACCGTCATTTCTTGCCCTTGGCCGCATCCGGGCCACTGCCCTCGGCCGCCTTGCTGAAGAGAAACTGGCCGATCAGGCTTTCCAGCACCATCGCTGACTGGGTGTTGGAAATGGTATCGCCCGCCACCAGTGTCTTCTCGTCGGCACCCGGCTCCAGACCCAGGTATTGCTCGCCCAGCAAACCGGCGGTCAATATCTTCAGGGAACTGTCTTTCGGAAAGGTATGCCGACCTTCCAAGGCCAGCGTGACACGAGCCTGAAAGGATTTATCGTCAAGGACGATTTTTTCAACGCGCCCCACAACCACGCCGGCGCTGCGCACCGCGGCCTTCGGCTTGAGTCCACCCACGTTGTCAAATTTGGCATGAACCGTGTAGTTGGTCTGAAAACTCAGAGACAACAAATTAGCCGATTGCAAGGCCAGAAACAAAATGGCCAAGCCTCCAATCAGCACAAAAAGGCCGACCCAAACATCATTTTTAGAACGCTGCATGCAACATCTTTCTATTCAGTTGGGGACAGAGCTGGCTCGCTTCGCGCAGCTGCGGTCTGTCCCACAAAATATTCACACTGTAAACATCATGGCTGTCAGGATGAAATCCATACCCAACACCGACAAAGAAGCCACAACCACCGTCCGGGTCGTTGCACTGGCCACTCCTTCAGGTGTCGGTTGGGCCATAAAGCCCTCCAGCAGCGCGATAAAAGTGACAGCAAACCCAAATACAACGCTTTTGATGACGCCATTGCCGACATCCTGCCAAACATCGACGCCGCCCTGAATCTGACTCCAGAATGAACCCGCATCAACGCCGATCATGAGCACACCCACAACCCAACCGCCAATGATGCCCATGGCACTGAAGACGGCTGCCAGCAGGGGCATGGCGATAACGCCGGCCCAAAAGCGGGGCGCCAGCACACGCTGCACCGGATCCACCGCCATCATCTCCATGACACTGATTTGTTCGCCCGCCTTCATCAGACCAATCTCGGCCGTCAAGGAGGTACCGGCGCGCCCGGCAAACAACAAGGCTGTGACCACCGGCCCCAATTCCCGAACCAGGCTGAGTGTCACCAGCAAGCCCAAGGCTTCGGACGAACCATAGCGCTGCAAAGTGTAATAACCCTGCAGGCCAAAAACAAATCCAACGAACAGCCCGGACACCGCAATGATCGCCAGCGAATAGTTGCCGAGGAAGTGAATCTGGTCACGAATCAGCCCGAATCGCTTCAGGCTACCGCCCAGCGTTGCCAACAGACGGATGAAGAGGCGGGCACCCTGCCCCAGATCGGCAAGTTGGCGACGAACCGCAAAGCCGACATCGCCCAGTTTGTACCAGCTCAATGCAGTGCTCCCAAGGCAAAATCCTGCAGGGTGGAAAGACCGGGGTAATGAAAACGTACCGGGCCGTCGGCCAGTGCATTCACATACTGGTAAACCAGCGGATCGGAGCTGTGCAGTACCTGCTCCGGCGTGCCCTGGGTGGCGACCTTGCCATTGGCCAGGATGATCACGTGATCGGCGATAGCCAGCGTTTGCTCCAGCTCATGCGAGACAAAAATACTGGTCAGCCCCATCGAATCGTTCAGCTGGCGTATCAGACGCGCTGCGGTGCCCAGGGAAATTGGATCGAGACCGGAAAACGGCTCGTCATACATCACCAGTTCAGGGTCCAGCGCGATGGCGCGCGCCAGCGCAATGCGTCTGGCCATGCCGCCCGAGATCTCGCTCGGCATCATGTCTCGACAACCACGCAAGCCGACGGCGTTGAGCTTCATCAAAACGATATCCCGAACAAGTGCTTCCGGCAAATCGGTGTGTTCACGCAGCGGAAAGGCCACGTTTTCAAAAACCGAAAGATCAGCAAACAAAGCACCAAACTGGAACAGCATGCCCATCCGGCGTCGCGCCGCATAGAGTTGTGCCTGGTCCATGAGCGTTACGTCCTGACCATCAAACAGCATTTGCCCGACCTGAGCCCGATTCTGACCGCCGATCAGACGCAGAATCGTTGTCTTGCCACCGCCTGAGGCGCCCATCAGTGCAGTCACCTTGCCACGCGGAACCGACATGGAAACGTCGTCCAGAATGACGC
>JBBQZA010000023.1:0-22831 GCA_038208175.1 Burkholderiales bacterium | reverse complement strand
AATAGATCACGGCCCGGGCACCATAAGGTTCACGCGCTGCTTCGCGAATCGCCGCGGGCATTTCAGACAGCAACGATCGGCCGAGCAAAACCGACTCCTGGGTCGGTTGGCCGATTTGATCCATCACCGCGAGTGCGTCGGCCGCCGCGGCGCCGGCCGCGACAGTCGCCATGTTTCGAACCATGTCGGGGCCTCGCATTGCCGATGCGCCGCCGACTGGCGGTTTACTTTCAACCGATGGCGGCGGCTCGGCAAGGTCGAACTTGCCGTCCCATTGGGGATCGATGCGCAAGATGCGACTGGCCAGCGGTGGATGGGTGGACGACAGCCACTGCGTGAAGCCTGTGACGCCCTGGGCGAAAAATGCATGGCTGACCTCAGGTGCGCCCGGGTTGCGCACGAGGGAGCCCGCCTCCAGAGCGCCAATCCTCTTCAATGCACCGGCGATTCCATCCGGATTGCGGGTGAACTGGACTGCCGACGCGTCAGCCAGGTATTCCCTCTGCCGGCTGACTGCGGCCTTGATCAGACCGCCGAAAAATGTACCGGCAAAGCCGATCACCATCAGCCCGACCGCCAGCGCCAATATCGCGGCACCGCTATTGTCGTTGCTGCGTCGACGCCCCGAGAACGATGCCGAATACATCAGGTAGTAGCCCAGAATACCCAAAATCAGAATGCCGTTCAAGGCACCCATCAAGCGGATATTGAGCCGCATGTCACCATTGAATATATGGCTGAACTCATGGGCGATGACGCCCTGCAGTTGATCGCGGCTAAGCTGCTCGATCGCGCCCTGGGTGATTCCGAGCACCGCGTCCCGCGGCGTGAATCCAGCCGCGAAGGCATTGATGCCAGGCTCGTTGACCAGCAGATAGACCGGAGGCGCCGGTGTTCCTGACGCTATGGCCATTTCGTCCACCACATTGAGCAGCTTGCGTTGGTTGGGTTCCTCGGTATTGCGGGGAATCAACTGTCCACCCAGCGACTCGGCAACAACCTTGCCGCCCGCCGACAAGGCCATCATCTTGTACAGACTGCCGACCAGCACCACCACACTGACGCCGGCGCCCACGGTGGCGACCATCTTCCAGTCCAGTTGCGCGACAAACGACTGTCCGTCTCGCATTTGTTGGCTGTTGACAACACCGAACACCACCAGGATCAGCACATTGGCCATGACAATCAACGCGAGCACCGCAAAACCGAACAAGACAATCAGTCGCGTCGTGTGCTTGTGCGCGCGTTCCTGCGATTCGAAAAAGTTCATAGCCCGCCTATCCGACTAATCGCTTCGGTCAAAACGACACTTTGGGCGCCGCCTGAATCGCGGCGCTGTCTGCGAATTCCAGCAACGCCGCATCCTGTGCGTGGCCAAACATGGGCGCGAAAAAAACCGGCGGGAATGACTGCTTGTAGGTGTTGTAGTCCATCACCTGGTCATTGAAAGCCTGGCGTGAAAACGAAACCTTGTTCTCTGTCGAGGTGAGTTCCTCGCTCAGTTGCATCATGTTCTGGTTGGCCTTGAGGTCCGGATAGGCCTCCATCACCATCTTCAAGTTCAACAGGGCACCTGACAACCTTCCTTCGGCACCAACCAGACCTTTCATGGCGCCAGCATCACCGGGCGCAGCCGCAGCGCTGGACAACATGCCGGACGCCTCGTTGCGCGCATTGACGACTGCCTCCAGCGTCTCACGTTCGTGTTTGATATAACCCTTGGCGGTTTCGACCAGATTGGGAATCAGGTCATAACGACGCTTGAGCTGCACTTCAATCTGGGCAAAGGCGTTCTTGTACCGATTCCTCAGCATCACCAGCTTGTTAAAAATCGCGATCAGAAAAAAGGCTGCCAGCGCGATGACGACCAGGATGACTATCAGTGTGGTGCTCATGGATTACCTTTTGATTGAGTTGATCGGGTTGATCGGACGTTCGAGAAAGTGACCTGAAGGGCCATATTTGTGCGGCTGAGATCAGCGCGGGGGACACTGCGTGCCCGATGAGCAGCATTGCTGTACCAGGTGTAGCCGAGGCCTGCATGAATTTCGACCCGATAGAGCGCACATAGTTTCACAATCTGCAGGTTTATTCCAACGCCATTGCCGTTTGCGAATCTCCGGCATGATCTTACCCATGCTGGCTCGAAACTGGAGGTCGGGCAGCTTCACTGCCACCGAAAACCGACGGAAAGACTCTGCTTTTTGCTGGCTGTGAGCATCCCATCAATCCGCCGCCAGTGCAACCCAGCGCGACAAATACCAGCGTTCGAACCCAAAAACCGCTGCGATGGCAATCAGGGCGTAAACGACAATCGTCGGTCTTGCCGAGTGCAGGTTCTGCTGCTGCCGCCAGCGAATAGTCTCGCGCTGCGACGATCTGATCGATGGTTAGGCTGGCGCCCACGCCGAAGGCCACAAGCAGGTAGACCGCCACACACAGCGATCGAGATCATGATCGCCCTGCCCACGTTGCTATGGGGATCCGTCACTTCGGCCCCGCTGTTGGTGATCGTGGTGAATCCCTTGAATGCCAGGATCGCCAATGCCACGGACGCGATGAACCCAGTTGCGCTGTATGTCTGACCGGTCTGCGAGGCAGCTGCGAACTGAAAGCCACTCGACCAGAGCGCCGCAATGCCGAACAGCGCAATGCCGGCGATCTTCAGCGCCGCCATGTCCAGCGAGAAGAGACCAACCGAGCGATTTCCCGCGATGTTGACCAAAAAGGCGAAGGCGACCACAGCGACAGCAAGAATGGGTACCAGTGGCCCATCCGTGATGTCAAACGGCCGCAGAACGTAGGTGGCGAAGGTCCAGCGATGTCCCAAACTCAGTTGCAGGTCTGGGCCGGTGGTCATGAGAATTATGCGGCCTTCCTGGGCGCTGGTGTCTGGGGTCGAAGTCCGCTTATCAGTGACTGCAGTTGCGCGAAACCGCGCAGTTTCCTGAACGATTTCTCCGCCTCCAAAAAGCCTGCAGCCGTCCAACGCAACGCCATGTCTGCGCTTTTGTAGTTGGTCACTCTGTGGCTGACCCGGCGCACCACGGAGTTGGGCGATTCGATGACGTTGGTCGTGGCCAGGCAGCGCGCCAACTCACCGGTGATTCCCAGCTCCGTGATGGTGAACATTTCGTCCAAACCCTCGCGCACGCTGGCGGCGACATCCGGGTGCTGGGCCTGCAGTTGGCGGGCCAACTCCCTGAGCTTGCTCTTGCCCCGCAGCGCATCGAGCTTGAAGGATTGCGTCATCACCCAGCGCACCTGCTGGGCCTTGTCCTTGGGCAAGCGCTCGGTCACGTTCCTGATCTTGTGGATGCGACAGCGCTGTACCTTCGCGTCAGCCCCACAGCGCTGCTCGATGGCCGAGCGCAGCGCCTTGGAGCCGTCGATCACCCATAGTCTGGCAACATTCAGGTCCACGCCCCGCTCGGCCAGTGTGCCCAGCAGATCCTTGACCACCTTGGCGTTCTCCGAACTGCCTGAGGCCAGCCCCAGAACATGTTTGTTGCCCTGCGCATCCACGCCCACAGCGGCAATGATGTGGTGCGAGGCCACGATGATGCCGTCCACATAGATCGCCACCATGTCGATATCAGCAAAGCTGCGGCTCATCAATTTGGCCAGCGCCTGGGCACTCTCCTTGACAAAGGTTCGCGACACGGCACTCTTGGAGATGCCCAGCGCATCAGCGCCGCGATGCACCACGCGGGCATATTTGCACGTGCTCACATTGCACACCAGGATGTCGGCGATGCGACGCGAGAGCTCGCCGTCGTGGGCCAGGGCAGCATGGGCAGGCACGGCCACTTCGCCGGCGGCACTGCGCAACCGCGGCCGCTGGAGGCGCAATTTGCTGTGCCCCACGGCGACCACGCCGCTTTGTGCACCGTGCCAACGGATGTCACCCGCCAGGCGGCCGGGGTGCTTGGCGCCAGCCACCGTCTGGGCTGACAGTACCAGCAGTTGTTCGATAAATTGGCGTGACAGTTGGCCCAGCAAGTCATCAATGGACCACTGGGCGCGACCGATCATCGATAGCAGCGGCAAAGCCGCCTCGGGGTTGGTGGCGAACAGCGGCTGTTCACTCAACTGATTGACATTGAATCTGCTGCGACGCGGGGTTTGGCTTTAGACTGTTTCACGGTGGTTGAGCTTTCTTGGCTTTGCGGTTGTTGATGTCAGAACCCACATTCTGTAGGACCTGACGGCTTCAACCACCAACCTCAACCTTCAACTATGAATGGGACATCGCCCAAGGTCCGCGCCACGAGGCTTTCGGCAATCACCATGCTCAAGGCCATCAGCAGCGCCGCACCTGCGGCGATGGCGCCGGGACCGTAACGCTTCTGCAGGATCATCGCGATCCCGCCCGCCGACGGCCACGCGTTCGACAGCCGGATGTAGCTGTAGGCGCTGAGCCCGGTGACAGCGGCCCCAACGACAAAAGTCAAGGGAAACAAAGGACCTGCCAATTGCGCGATCTGACCCGTAAGCGCAAAGATACCGGCACCGATCATCACGCCGGTTCCCATTGCGACCGCGCCCCCCAGGGTGATCGAGCCCTTCTTGTACGCGCTGTTCGAATGGTCGTGTTGCATCTTGTATTGCCTTCTATTGCAAATCTTGCTGCGCCACGGAATGATGCGATGGTCGAAATGTTGCGCTGGAAATCATGATTCCGTTGACCATCAAGATGGTGGCTATTGCTCTGCTGGGTGCGCCCGATGTGGCGTTGCTGGTGTTCGAGGTCGAAGACCCATGTCCATGTACCGAGTCAAGTCGCACGAATGTCCAGTCTGGTGCGCGCCCACTTACCCCAAGTCACTGTGAAATTCATCGTCACAGCCCGTCGAGCCTTTCAGTCAACGTGGCAGACGAAAGCTCACCGACGCGTGTGCTCACCAGTCGACCCTTGTCATTGAAGAACAGCGTCATCGGTAAGGCTCGCTGTTTGAATGCGGCAGCGGTCTGCCCATTTTTGTCCAACAGCATATTGCGCATCGGAAAATTGCGCGCCCGCAACCAGGCTTCTACCTTGTCGACTGACTCTCGTTGATTGACGAATACAAAGTTGACGTTGGGGTGGTCGACTTGCGCCTGCTGCAATACGGGCATCTCGCGTACGCAAGGTGGACACCAGGTAGCCCACAGGTTCACGACGGTGGGTTGGCCCTTGAACTGGACGAGTGACACCTTTCGGCCATCAAGCGATGCAAAGCTGAGCGCTGGAAGCTCCTGCCCGGTATCAGGCCACACCGACAAGGCTACGCTACCGATCAGCCAAATCGCGGAACCCGTGATCAAGGCCGACTGCAACGATTTGCGCAACGCCGGGCGGCGCCCGTACTGGCTCAGCGCGAACAGCCAGGCAGCCACAAATCCGGCGGTGGCAGACCAACCGCCATCCCGAATATCAAGCATGGCCAGCGGCGATGCGAGGTAGGCCGACCGAAACTCCAGGATAAATGCCGCGCGAGCCACGACGAGGCCGACCAACAATGTTCGCCACAGCAAGGTCTCGACCTCGACGCCCGCCTTGCGGCCAATGCGCTGTCCGACAAACAAGCTCGAAGCCACGGCGGCGAACACCAGCAGCAGCGCATACGGCAGCACAAACGGGCCAATGACAAAAACGTTATTCAACTACCGGGCTCCTCAATAGTCTGGTCGATGACCACCGCGCAACCGACAGCCGTCATTGCGCCCTTCGCAACGCGCCCGGCCTCGCGTTTCAACCGATTGCGAGAGATGTTTCTCGGTCCGCAGAGCCAGCGCATCGGCGAGCATCCGCAAATACTGCAGGTCGATCCGTTGGTGGTCGCCAGTGGCTGCGGCAAGTGACTCCATGGCGCGGACGATGGATTCCGCCACACCGGGCATGCGCTGCCGCTTGGCACTGGCAAGCGCGCGCTCGAGAAGCCGTGCCAACCTGGCCTCGTCCTTCGGACATCCATGCATTGACTGACTTTGCGCGCGCATGGAGGAAATCTAAACCTTGCCACAGTGGCAATGTCAAACGTATGCACCATCAACCGTTACCGCTTCATAGCGGAACGTACAGTGCAAACCAGATAGACCATATACCCAGCGCCATCAAAAGAATCCCGGTCCAGCGCGGAATGCGGCGTGACAAAGCCGCCAGCCAATCCAGCGCTGTACGCGCCGGCGCAAAGAATACGGCCAAGACAAGAGGCAATGACAAGGCAAGTCCGAACATCGCCAGCGAGGCGAAGCTGCGGCCGAGTTCCGCAGCCGTGGCACCACCCGCTGCCGCCAACCCGAGCAGGGCGATCACGAGCGGCGCCGCACAAGCGGGAATATTCAGGCCGAAAACCAGACCGTAGACGGCGGCACCGCTGTTGCTTCGCAGCCAGCGCGTGCCCGGTCCGAAGGCCCGCGACAAACCGCCCATCCGGCCACTCAGATACATGAGTCCCAGTACCATGTAAAGCAAGCCGAGCACGATCCACGCCGCGCGCTGGTAGCCCAGGAAAGCCGTTCCGATCTTTGCTGCCACCAGACCCAGGAAACCAACGAATACCGCCCGGGTACCGGCAAACACCAGCATCCGGACCACTTTTTGTCGTGCGCCCTGCCCTTCCATCTGCTTGACGACGACCAGACTTGATCCGATGGAGCAGGGCTCGATGAAACCGAACAGGCCGAGCACAAGCGCCAACCCCAACGTCTGGAAAAATCCAAATTCAGTCATCAGGGTCTCAATCAGGTGTCAAGTACAAGACGCGCCACCATCGACGGACAGCCGGCATTCCTGCTGGCATAGACCAATGCACCGTCCTTGTCACGGTTGTGTCGGCTTGCGCAGTCGTGACCTGCGCATCAGCAGGTAGGCCGCGGGAATCACGAACATCGACAGCAACGGCGCCGTAATCATGCCACCCACCATGGGCGCGGCAATGCGTTGCATAACTTCTGACCCCGTACCAGTGCCCCACATGATGGGAAACAGGCCCGCCAGGATGACGGCCACGGTCATCGCCTTGGGACGCACCCGCAACACGGCACCGTCGCGGATGGCATCGAGCAGATCGTCAACAGTGGTGTTGCCAGCCGCGATGCGTTCATCCCAGGCTTGTTTGAGATACAGCAGCATAATGACACCAAACTCTGCCGAAACACCCGCCAGCGCGATGAAGCCAACCGCCCCGGCAACCGACAGGTTGTAGTCGAGCAGCCAGAGTAGCCAGATACCACCGATCAGCGCGAACGGAAGCGTGCTCATGATCAATAGCGCATCGTCGAAGCGTTTGAAGGTCAGGTAGAGCAGCACGAAAATGATCAACAGCGTGAACGGCACCACGAGCTTGAGTTTGGCTGTTGCGCGTTGGAGGAACTCGAACTGCCCCGACCAGGAGATTGAATAGCCCGGTGGAATAGCCACCTTGTCGGCCACAGCACGCTGCATGTCCTGCACCGCCGATCGCAGATCGCGGCCGCGAATGTCCACATAGACCCAGCCCGACAGACGCGCGTTTTCGCTGCGCAGCATTGGAGGCCCGTCGGCGATGCGGATCTCGGCCACGTCGGACAACACCAATCGCGCACCGCGCTCGCTCACCACCGGCAACTTGCGCAGTTGCTCCAGCGAGTCGCGCATCTCGCGCGGGTAACGCACGTTGATCGGGAATCGTTGCAGCCCCTCGACCGTCTCGCCGATCGTCTCGCCGCCGACAGCCGATGCAATCACCGACTGCACATCGGCGATATTCATGCCGAATCGCGCCGCAGCATCGCGATTTATCTTGACGTCGACATAGCGCCCCCCGGTCAAACGTTCGGCCAGCGCGCTGCTGACGCCAGGCACATCTTTCAGCACCCGCTCGATTTCGCCTGTCACACGATCTATGGTTGCCAGGTCGGCGCCAGCCACCTTGACACCGACCGGGCTCTTGATCCCGGTGGCCAACATGTCGATGCGGTTGCGAATCGGCGGCACCCAGATGTTGGCGAGCCCCGGCACCTGCACCACGCGGTCCAGCTCCTCGACCAGTTTGTCCTGGGTCATGCCGGCGCGCCACTGTTCGCGCGGCTTGAACTGGATCGTGGTCTCGAACATCTCCAACGGCGCCGGGTCGGTCGCCGTTTCGGCACGGCCGGCCTTGCCGTAGACGTTCGCAACCTCGGGCACCGTCTTGATGAGGCGGTCGGTTTGTTGGAGCAATTCGCTGGCCTTGGATGCCGAAAGACCCGGTAGCGCCGAAGGCATATAGAGCAGGTCACCCTCATCGAGCCGGGGCATGAATTCACCACCAATATGCTGGAGCGGCCACATGCTTGCCACGAGGGCCACCACGGCAGCGCATATCGTCAGCTTGGGCCACCGCAGCACGCCGTTGAGCAGCGGGCGGTAGACGGCGATCAGGAATCGGTTCAACGGGTTGGTTTTCTCGTCGGGAATGCGGCCGCGAATCAGATACCCCATCAGCACCGGAATCAACGTCGCCGACAAACCGGCCGCCGCAGCCATCGAATAGGTCTTGGTGAAGGCCAGTGGCGCAAACAATCGCCCTTCCTGCGCCTCCAGCGTGAACACCGGAATGAACGACAGCGTGATGATGAGCAGCGAGAAGAACAGTGCCGGACCCACCTCGGCCGCTGCATCCCCAATCACGCGCCAGCGGGCTTCCCCCTGCAAGGTTTCGCCCGGCCGCGCATGACCCCAGCGTTCCAGGTGTTTGTGCGCGTTTTCGATCATCACCACAGCTGCATCGACCATCGCCCCGATGGCAATTGCGATGCCCCCGAGCGACATGATGTTGGCGTTCACGCCCTGATAGTGCATGACGATGAAGGCGACCAGGATGCCCAGCGGCAAGGAGACGATGGCGACAAACGCCGATCGCAGGTGAAATAGAAAGACGAAGCAGACCACCGCCACGACCAGGAATTCCTCGAGCAGTTTGAAGCCCAGGTTCTTGACGGCACGCTCGATCAGACTAGATCGGTCGTAGACCGGCACGATCTCGACCCCCTTGGGCAGGCTACCTTGCAGTTCACGCAGCTTGGCTTTGACCGCAGTGATCGTTTCGAGCGCATTCTTGCCTGTACGCATCACGATCACGCCGCCGGTCGCCTCCCCCTCGCCATCGAGCTCGCCAATGCCGCGCCGCATCTCGGGCCCGACCTGAATCCGCGCCACGTCACCCAGCCGCACCGAGACGCCGGCGTCCGTGGTCAGTAACGGCACCTTGCGAAAGTCGTCCAGTGTTTGCAGATAGCCCGAGGCGCGCACCATGTATTCGGCCTCACCGAGTTCGAGCACCGAGCCGCCGCTTTCCTGATTGGCTCTGCGTATGGCATCGACCACCTTGGTATGCGCAATCCGGTAGGCTGCGAGTTTGTCGGGATCGAGCAGTACCTGGTATTGGCGCACCATACCGCCAACTGAGGCCACCTCCGCCACATTGGGTACCGACTTGAGTTCAAATTTGAGGAACCAGTCTTGCAGTGCACGCAACTGCGAAATGTCCATCTGTCCGCTTCGGTCAATCAATGCGTATTGGTAGATCCAACCGACACCGGTCGCATCGGGTCCCAGCTGGGCCTTGGCATTTGCAGGAAGGCGGGCCTGGACCTGGTTCAGGTATTCGAGGACCCGCGAGCGGGCCCAGTACAAATCGGTGCCGTCTTCGAACAGTACGTAAACGAAGGAGTCGCCGAAGAACGAATAGCCACGCACGGTCTTGGCGCCCGGCACCGACAGCATCGTGGTCGTCAAAGGATAGGTGACCTGGTTCTCGACGATCTGTGGTGCCTGGCCGGGATAGGTCGTGCGGATGATCACCTGGACATCCGACAGGTCGGGCAAGGCGTCCAGCGGAGTTCTCAGTACCGAGATCACGCCCCAGGCGCTGATCATCACGGTGGCCAGCAAAACCAGGAATCGGTTGTGGATCGACCAGCGAATCAGGCTGGCGATCATGGTTTTGCGCCGGCCGGCTTGGCGACCGGTGCCTTAGCTCCGGCGCCTGGCTCTGGTGTCAGCAATCGCACGGTGGCAAGTTGCGGCAAGCCTTCTGCATCCATGAAGAAGTCAAATTTGATCCGGTCACCGGCAGCCAGACCACGTGGCAGCCCACCCTCCTTGGGCAGCTTGAAATCCATCGTCATGGCACCCCATTTCAGCGACGGGATAGGTCCGTGCGACAGGCTGAGTGTTTCGCGTCCGATGCTTTCAACCAGCGCCTCACTGCTGTGCCTTGGCGCCGATCCCGACGCCGCGGGTTCGGCATTTAGCCGCGATTCGACACCCTTGAGGCTCGCTTCGGAGTCGATCAGGAACTGCGACGACACCACGACCCGCTGGCCGGCTTGCAGGCCGCGTTTGATCTCGGTCTGTCCGCCCGTTTCGATGCCGATCTCCACATCCACCGGCCTGAACCGACCGTCTGCCTGCGCCAGCATGACGACAACGCGCTTGCCGGTCTGAATGACTGCTTCTGTGGGGATGACCAAGGACTTGGCCGAGCGCATGTCCATGAACTGCATTTGCACGAACATGCCGGGCACCAGCCGGCCGCCAGGGTTCGACAGTTCGAGCCGGGCCTTGAGCGTTCGTGTGGCGAGATCGACATCGGGCAGGATCGCTTGTACCCGGCCCGAGAAGTTCACGCCTGGTACACCCGGACTTTTGGCCAGCACCTTGGCCCCTGGTCTGAGCAGCGCCGCCTGGCTCTCCGGTACTTCGGCCTGCGCCCAGACTGTGGCTGTTCCGTTGATGCGGAACATGCTGGCGCCGGCCATCACGGTCATGCCTTCGCGCACCGTCAATTCGGTGATCACACCACCGATCGGCGCGTACAGAACGATGCGCGGCTGGGTCGCGCCGCTGCTCTGCACCAGGCTGATCTGCGCCTCACTCATGCCCACTTGGCGCATACGCTGGCGCGCGCCGTCGATCAGGGGAGCCAGATCACTGCCCTGCATGCGCCGCACCGACAGAAACTCTTCCTGCGCGGCGATCCAATCCGGCACATAGATCTCGGCCAGAGGCTGCCCCGCCTTGACCCGATCCAAAGTGGCGCGTACGTACAGCTTTTCGATGAAGCCGGTTGCACGCGCCTGCACGACCGCCTGGTCGCGCTCGTTCCATACGATGCTGCCAACAGCCACCACCTCCGGCGATAGAACCTTCTCAGTGACTTCGGCGGTGCGCAGCCCCAGATTCTGCTGAATACGCGGGCTGACCGTGACCTGACTTGCATCGGAGTTGCCGCTGTCGGCGTAGACCGGAACCAGCATCATGTCCATGAAGGGGGATTTGGCTGGCTTGTCAAATTTGTTGCCCGGCATCATCGGGTCGTGGTAGTACAGAACCTTGCCGCCATTGGCCGGATCGATGTCACCGGCCTTGATACCGGCCTGGATGTGCCGTCGCGTGGCTTCTTCACCCTCTGCGATGCCTTGTGGCAGCTTGCCGACGCCGCCCGTCGCACTCACCGCGTTAGCCGGCGACAAGGCCGTTGCGGGCTTGGTGCTCTGGCCAAGCTGTGTTCCACGTTGCACGCCGAGCATGTACAGGCCGAAACCGCCGGCACCGATGGCACCCAGAATGGCCACGGCGATCAGAAGAGTCTTTGTTTTCATGGTCTGTGGGTCCTGGGAGTTCAAGGGCGGATCGGACTTGGGCTGTCCTGGTCGATTGGCATGCGGTAGTTGAGCTGCGCCCACAACCGCGCCGTGTTCATCTCCAGGCGCAATTGCTCCAGGTGTGTGTCGATTTCGCCGAGACGCGACTCGAGCACCGCCTGCAAGGTGCCGCTGCCGCCCCGATATGCTGCGATCGATGCGCGGGTACGCTCCGCAGCCAACGGCAAAAGCGTGGTCGCATAACGCGTCAATCGGGACTGCTCGCTGCGCCATTCCTGCAACATCGTCAACGCGTCGGCAAAAGCGCTGCGGGTTGCTTCCTCACGCTCTAGGCGCGCCTGTTCGACCAAGGCCAGTTTGGCGGCAACTTCACGGTCCTGCCGGTTCTTCTGGTCCCACTGCAGCGGCATCGACAGGTTGACCGAGAGCATGTTGGAGAAGGCCGGTCCGCGCTGGCTGTACATCAGCTCCACACTGATATCGGATTTTTTGTTGGTCTGCGCCACGTCGGCATCCTCCTGAGCCATTGCCTCGCGCCGCGCGAGGAGCACAATGCCCGGTTCCCCGGCGAGTTGCTCCTCTAGACCCTGCTGATGCAGGCGGACACCATCGATCGCCGGTGGCGCTCCGAGCGGCGCATCGGCAAGCGGGCCAATCCAGCGCGCCAGGCGCGTTGTCGCCACATCGATCTGCTGCTGCACCTGCGCAATGCGATCCTCGATGCGGGCAACGGCGGCACGCGCCAGAAACACATCGGATTGCGCGCCGCGGCCACCACGATAGGCTGCGTCGGCGGCCTCGATCTGCAAACCGGCTTCGTCGCGTTGCGACACCAGAACCTTGCGCGTACGCTCCTGGTAATAGCGCTCAAGCCAGGCAGTTGCCGTGTCGCGTTGCAAGTTGGCCAGCGCCAGGGTCCGGTCCGCTTCGGCAACATCGGCTTCACGTTCAAATCGCGCAGATCGCGCCTTGCGTTTGTCCTCTCGGGTGAACTCCTGCATCACGCCGATCGAGCGCATGGTCATGAAATCACGTGTCAGTGAGAAGCGGTCAGCACCGTCTACCGGCAGATTGGTGATGCTCGCCTTGAGCACCGGATCGGGGCGCTGCCCGGCGGCAACCGCCATGTCTCGGGACGCTGCAGCTGCCGCGTCGCGTGCTGGAAGCTGCAGCGATCGATCTTGTGCCAGGCGCAGCGCTCGATTCAGAGTCAGCTCGGTCGGCGACTGGGCTAAAGTCGCGGTGACGGTGAACGCGGCCACAACAGTGCCCGCCAATCGGAACGCATATGCGACCGCTGGCGGCCGGAAGAAATGGACAAACATGAGAAATCCTGGCAGTGCAATTCGATGATCGAGCTAGCCCGTGAACCTCTCGTGAGCCTTGGCTCGGGGACATCAGGCAGGCGCGGGCCTGGCGCCGGAACGACCAAAGTCGGTCGTCAGCGCCGAATCGTCTTGCAGGTCAGGATCTGCGCACGCAGTGCAATATGGCGTGCGGCCGGCATGCCGACACCAGGTCATTCGCCGATGTCACCGTCGGTCGAAGCCGGCTTTCCACCAGTCGCGGCGGATTGTTCTCGAAGGGCGCCAATGGCACGGCGATAGGCACGTTGACGTTGCTTGTATGGTCACTTTGCTGACCATACAAGCAGTGCTCAGTGCATAGGTTGGGTGAGTCAGCATCGAGAGTGCCAACGGGTACGACCACATCCGCGAGGAGGTTCTCGTCTGCGGCCGCCATCAGACAGTCGACACCGACCGCGCTAGTCTGTCTGACGTCTGCCGCATTGCCGCGCAAGACTGGACAGGCATGGGCAGCAATCGCAATTTGCCCCAAAAGCAATACGACCACGATCCAACGCGCCAGCCCACGCACAAGCGAACGCTTCATGACAGGGGAACCTGACGGTCGGGCGAGGCGGACATTGGAAAAGTGAACGCGGTCAAGAGAAGGGGTGGTGAATCAGCCGGCCGCGATTCTAACCACAATGCCAATCGCACCATTTGCTGTGGGCAAAATAAAGCGCACCCCCGCGATACCAACGTCGGGGGGCCGACCTGCACAAACAATGGCTTTCACGTCCGAACAATAGGCTTGCCCTCAAAGGGCTGAGTGCATTTTGCACTGGCTCCGCGGGCGCAGCGACCGGCAGCTCAAACCACTATGGGCGCGGAGTGTTCGATCTGCTAGCGCATTCAGGGAATATCAAGCGACACGAAAGGTCGAGATTCTCCAGGATGCGGGCATTTGGGTCAGATTCTTCGCATGCCGCGATCACGGAACTTTTCTGACGCCCAGTTATCATTAGTGAATGCGCCATTGGTTTTTCGTGTTGCTGATCATGCTGCTGCCGTTGCGCGGTTGGGTAGGCGACGCCATGGCAATGCAGATGGCGCTGCCGGGCCAGCACCATGCGCCGGTAGCCGGCGCGATGCAACATGCCGATGGCGATTCTGGCGCAGCACACACCCAAGTGAACTCGGTCACCGCGTCTGCCGCAGGCAATTGTGGTGGACACACTGCCGCGCAGGACACTGGCGATGAATCGGATACCGTGCACTGCGAAGCTTGCGCCATGTGCCAGACCTGCCACACGGTTGCCGTGCTGCCACCGGCAGAATTCTCGGCAGTTGCGCAGGTCAGCCCCACGTCACCACCGGCGACCATGCAAGTATTTGCCAGCGCCGAACGCGCGCTGTTCCTGAAGCCACCTATTCACTGACTCCCCAGCCGAGGTGCGTCCGCAGTGTCCCGAAATCGGGTTGCGGGGTGCACAAATGTGGTCTTTCGACCACCGTCTTGCTGTTTTGGAGTCCCACTTGAAGAAACTTCTTTGTCGAGGTGCAGCGCTGCTGTGCCTACCCCTCACCGCCATGGCGCAGACCGGCGCTGCCGATCCGGCGGGATCGGTACCGGCCGTGTTGTACCGGTCGGTGTTTGCCGACACCCCAAAAGGCGTTGAAACCGAAAGTCTGGATTGGCGGGCCGCCAATTCCGAGGTCGGCAAAAACCTGCGCGGCCATATGGACATCGTTAAACGGGAAGCCGCCCAGACCAAGGCGCAGGCCGCAAAGCAGCCAGCGCCAGCCGGTGCACCATCCAACCCGGGAGCCGCAAAACCATGAAATTCCAGAAAAATTTGCGTGGTGGCCGATGGCTTCGCCTGCGCATCGCGAGCGCGGCGCTCGCCGTTGTCGTGTTGGGCGGCTGTGCATCCCTGTCACCTGATGCTGGCACGTCCGATGTGCAAGGCCTGGTGGCCGGAAAGACAGGCCCCGTCGACGCACGGCTGTCAATGGCTGACAAATCCCAGGATGCGCAGACGGCGCTCGCCGAGCTGCTCAAGGAACCGGTGACCGCCGAGTCCGCGGTTCGCATTGCGCTGCTCAACAACGCCGGACTGCAGGGCTCACTCGCCACGCTGGGCGTGAGCGACGCGCTGCGGGTGCAGGCGGGGCGCTTGCCTAATCCCCACTTCGCGCTCGGCCGCTTTCGCATGGGTGACGAGGTGGAGATCGAGCGTATTCTGAGCTTCAACCTGATCGGCCTTTTGAGCCTGCCCTGGAAGGCCCAGTGGCAGAACCAGCAGCATGAGCTGGCCAAGCTGCAGGCGGCGCAGGACGTGATCCGGCTGGCCGCCGATACCCGCAAGGCCTGGATCATGGCAGTGGCCGCCCAGCAGAGCGCGAAGTATATGCAAGACGTCAAGGAAGCCGCCGAGGCCGGTGGTGAATTGGCGCGGCGCATGACACGGGTGGGCAACTGGAGCAAACTGCGCCAGGCACGCGAACAGCTGACGCTGAACGACGCGACCGCGCAGCTTGCGCGCTCGCAGCAGGCCGCGTTCGCCGCGCGCGAGAAGCTGAACCGCTTGATGGGGTTGTGGGGCACACAGACGAACTACCGTTTGGCTGAACGGCTGCCGGACCTGCCCAAGGACGTTGCACAGATCGCCGATGTCGAGGCGCAGGCGCTGAGCCAGCGACTCGACGTGCGCTCGGCCGTCGCCGAGTCATCCTATGTGGCAGGACAGCTGGGCTTCGACAAGGTGACGGGTTATCTGGACGGCCTGACGCTGAGCGCGACGCGCACCAGCGTGTTCGACAACGCCGCGCAGACCAAGCAGTCCAAGCGCGGCGTAGAACTGGAGTTGCCGCTGCCGATCTTCGACTGGGGTGGCGCGCGCAACGCACGATCCAAGGCGATGTACATGCAGTCGGCCGCAAAGGTCCGGGCCGTGGCGATCAATGCGCGCTCCGAGGCGAGAGAAGCGTATTTCGGCTACCGCAGTGCTTACGACCTGGCGCGCCACTATCGCGACGAGGTGGTGCCGCTGCGCAAGTTCATCGGTGACGAGATGGTGCTGCGCTACAACGGCATGCTGGCCAGTGCCTGGGACCTGCTGGCCGACAGCCGGGCCCAGGTCATGGCGGTGAACAGCACGATCGAGGCCCAGCGCGACTTCTGGCTCGCCGAGACCGACCTGCAGACCGCGCTGACCGGCACCTCGCCCGGTGCGCTCGGCGGCGCGTCGGCGAGCGCCGCAAGCGGCGCTGGTGACGCAGCCGCCGGCCATTGAGCCCGCTGCACAAATGCGTACCCCCGCAACCCCACAAGAGAACACACACATGAATCGACGTAATTTTTTCGGCGGCGCCGCAATGACGGCTGTTGCCGCCGCATCGGTCAGTCGAGTGGCGATGGCCGCCCTGCCGGAACCCGTAATGATGGGCAAACCCGATACCGCTCCGCCGCTGGTGCCCGACACCGGCCGGCCCTACAACCCGGTCGTCACCCTGAACGGCTGGACCCTGCCCTGGCGCATGAACCAGAACGTCAAGGAGTTCCACCTGGTGGCCGAGCCGGTGGTGCGCGAGATCGCGCCCGGCATGAATGCCACCTTGTGGGGCTACAACGGCCAGAGCCCGGGTCCGACGATTGAGGTCGTCGAGGGCGACCGGGTGCGCATTTTTGTCACCAACAAGCTGCCCGAGCACACCACCATCCACTGGCATGGCCAACGCCTGCCCAATGGCATGGACGGCGTCGGCGGCCTGAACCAGAAGCAGATTCCGGTCGGCAAGACCTTTGTCTACGAATTCATCGCGCGCCGGCCCGGCACCTTCATGTACCACCCCCATGCCGATGAGATGACGCAGATGGCGATGGGCATGATGGGCTTCTGGGTCACGCATCCGAAGGAGAAGCATCCGTTGATACAGGAGGTGCAGCGCGACTTCTGCTTCATTCTCAACGCCTATGACGTCGATCCCGGCAGCACCACGCCGATGGTCAACACGATGACCGACTTCAACCTGTGGACCTGGAACAGCCGGGCCTTCCCTGGTATCGACTCGCTCAATGTGCGCCAGGGCGATCGGGTGCGTATCCGCATTGGCAACCTGACGATGACGAACCACCCAATCCACCTGCACGGACACGAGTTTTACGTCAGCGGAACCGACGGCGGCCCGACCCCTATCGGCTCGCGCTGGCCCGAGGTCACCACCGACATCGCGGTAGGCCAGATGCGCCAGATCGACTTCCTGGCCAACGAGGAAGGTGACTGGGCCATTCATTGCCACAAGAGCCACCACACGATGAACCCGATGGGCCACGCCGTACCCACCATGATCGGTGTCGACCACCGCGGCCTGGTGGCCAAAATTCAGAAACTGGTGCCCGACTACATGGTGATGGGGGAGCGTGGCATGGCCGACATGGGCGAGATGCAGATGCCGATTCCCGACCAGACGCTACCGATGATGACCGGCACTGGCCCTTTTGGTGCGATCGAGATGGGCGGCATGTTCAGCACGCTCAAGGTGCGACGCAACCAGAAGCCGGGCGACTACAGCAACCCGGGCTGGTACCAGCAGCCGGCGGGCACTCAGTCGTTCGAGTGGACGGGGAACCTGCCCGAGGCGGCGCGCTTCAAGTCCGAGACAGCCTCGAGTGACGACAAAGTTTTAGGCTTGCCAGGCGCCGCAGTAACGCCGGTTGCCACCCCCACCACCACTTTGACGGTGCGCAAACCTGGCGCCGGCATGCATACGGGCCACTGAAGGAGCTACCCATGTCGACATGATCTGTTGCCTCCATTCCTGCTACCCCAGTAGCAATTGACCCAATCACCCGGGAAACCCTATGAAGTAACTGACCGCACTATTTGTTTCCGTCTTTCTTGCCGGCACCGCCAGCGTTGCACTTGCGCATGGCGATGCTGCGCACGAGAAGAAGGACATGCCCATGAAGATGGAGCAAAAAGCCTGGGGCATCGGTGGCACCGCCAAAGCCGTGACCCGCACCATTTCGGTATCGATGACCGACACCATGCGTTTCTCGCCCGAGAAGATCGACGTGAAGCAAGGCGAGACTTTGAAGTTCGTGCTCAAGAACGACGGCAAGCAGTTGCACGAGTTTGTCATTGGCACCAAAAAGGACCTGGACGAGCACGCCGCGCTGATGGCCAAGTTCCCGAACATGGAACATGACGAGCCCTACATGGCCCACATTGCACCCGGCAAGACCGGCACCATCCTGTGGACCTTCAACAACGCTGGCAGTTTTGATTTCGCCTGCCTGATTGCGGGCCACTACCAGGCCGGCATGGTTGGCAAGGTCACCGTAGCCGCCAAGTGATAACACCGCGGGCAGGCGCATTGACATTGAATTGCCCGCCCGCAAATCGATTCTCAACATTACCCCAAGGAAACATCATGAAATTCACGCAACTTCTCGCCACCTTGCTTCTGTCCATTTCCGCCACTGCAATGGCCGCGCTGCCCATGGTCGACGGCGAGGTCCGCAAGGTCGACACCAGCGCCAACAAAATCACGCTCAAACATGGCGAGATCAAGAACCTGGACATGCCGCCGATGACCATGGTGTTCCAGGTCAAAGACCCGGCCATGCTTGAAAAAGTCAAGGCGGGCGACAAGGTGCAGTTCACCGTCGATAACGTCAACGGCGCCATGACGGTATTGACGCTCGAGCCGGCAAATAAATAGGCTGGCGTTTATGCGCGGAGGCGGGCTTCGCCAAAATAGTGCCCTATGGATCGATACGTTCTGATTGCCATCGCATCGGCGGCGCTATTTGGCGCTAGTACGCCGCTGGCCAAATTGCTGTTGGATACGGTGCCGCCGATATTGTTGGCCGGACTGCTTTACCTCGGTAGTGGCCTGGGGTTGCGCGTGGCCAGGCTGCTGCGCGATCGGACCTGGAGGCCTTCGCGCTTTGGCACATGGCGAATGGCGCTGGCTGCTGGCAGCCATCGCCACTGGAGGTATCGCGGCGCCGGTTGCCTGGACTGTGTTCCGCGAGGCCACCAGCCGGCGCATCGCGGTGGGCATGCTGGCCATCGTGGGAGGCGGCCTTGCCCTTGCATGGCCGAGCTCCATGGCCGGGGTTTCTGGCGGCCCGGGTCCCGTGTTGATCGCGCTGGCCCTGATCGTACTCGATCTGGCGATCTATTTGCAGTACCACATGTACCCTTGGGTTCCCATGTTCTGGCGGCTGCATCGCATGCACCCAGGTTGTTAGTCGACGCGAAATAGCGATTCGCGCGGTACAGCGCCGGCCCATGGTGCGGCCCGGTGCGCAGTGCCGGAAAGTCCCAGATCCCGACACTACCTCCTGGTACAGTTTTGCGATGGCCTGGATCGCGCTGAACGGGTCAGGGAACACCGGGAAGGCACAGTCACGCGCGAGTTAATCCACTTTTCCGGGACTGGCAACTGCCTTGCGAAGCATGCAAGTGAAACCGTTCGCCAGGTCCGCAGCCACGTGTTCGCCATGGATATCGGTCAATGCCGTGTATCCGGCAATATCGACAAAACAGAAAGTCACCTTCACGTCGGTGTCGGAATTGGACTGAGGCTCACTGTCGGTTGAATCGCGTCGCGTCATGGCTGGGGTCGACTCAGCCATTGGTGTCCCCGTCATGGACGATCTGGATCCAATCCTTGCCTCTGTTGCGGCTGATGAAGACCTTGCGCCGAGTAGTAGCGATGGCCACTTCGTTGTTGTCGACCGAATTAAATGCAATGAAGGCCACCGAGTCGCCATGCATGGCCGGCAGGGTCATTTCGCGCTCGGTACCTTTCGACGCCAGACTCTTCATCAGCAGCCTCGCCCTTTTGCTGTATGTGCCATACCAGATCGCGTCGCCCGATGGCTCCACGGCCACTGAGAATGTCCGTTGTTCACCATTTAATCTTGTGAAGGTCTCTGCGCCGTCTCTGGACAAGTACAGGCCACTGGACGTCCCAACCGCCACCGTGAAGGGGTCGTCCGGGTGCACTGCGATACGCGCGATCTCGCCCGACAGTCCCGTGGCAGCCGCACGGAGCCATCGCGCACCCAGGTCGCGGCTGCGGTAAAGACCGGGCTGTGGCATCGCCGCGTTGGCTGTAGGGTTGACCAGGTACAACATCCCGCTGCGATATCCCGCCGCCAGATGATGAAAGTTGGATTCGCCAGCAAATCCGACAGTCTGCCAGGTCTTGCCTCCGTCTGTGCTTCGGCCCAGCCCCAGCAGGTCCTTGGTGTCTGACGCCAGACCGGGGTGACCGCTGGCAAACCACACGTCCCGCGCAGCGGAGAAACCGTCGAAGTCCGTTCTATTGACTGGCGCGCGCGCCCACTGACCGCGCTCAAATATCGCAATGCCGCGGTGACCCGGAATCTGTAGGCGGGCGCCGTCGGCACTGAAGAACAGGCCATGCACATGGGTCAACCAGTTGGCCTGGGGCGCGGCTTGCGCCAGCACGGGCGGGGACGCCACATATACCAGAAAGAAAACCCAAGCAAGAGTGGTAGCGAATCGGGAGATCATAGGCGTGATTGTCTGAAGATAATGTTCCGTTAGTTCTTGCTACAGGCGTGACCGCCTGCAATCGGACGACGCTGACATTACGTGGGTCATCGCCAGCGCAGGGGCAAGCGGTCCTTTTTGTCCGAATGAACTTGATCACGCATAGCGTCATTCGCGATCACACGCCCCCCCTTCAACGCTTGCGTTTCGATCGCATGGCCTTCCCCGCCGACATCGAAAAGTATCTGGAGCAACATGATCAAAATGGTGAACGGAAACACCATCATCACGAGAATCGAACCGTGTTGCAGGACAAATTCCCGTGCTTCGGTCGATGAGAAGAGTGCGAATCCCAGGATCAAACCCAGCGCTGACACAAGATTGGTAGCAATATGAAAGAAGCGGTTCATGTGGGATCTCCTGGAGAGAATGAATGGAAATCTGCTGTTCGTGCGGGAGCCGGAAACACACGGTCGCGTGACGGCGGCATGTGAAATCAGGCGTTAGTCGACCCGAATGTGCCAAACCATGCGCAGCGCACCGATCAATCGACTAGTCGATAGCGGGCGGAACTCAGCGCGCGGCAGGCGCACGGCCAGCGATCAAATTCGCCAGCAGCAATGCAAGATTGTGTGAGGCGGGCGTTCGATCAACCGCGGGCTACCTAGCCAGCCGGATGCGACAACGCCGCGAGCTGCGATGCCATTCCAAGAAGAACGAACTGGCCCGGCAACGACTGGCTTCGGCGAGTCCGTCGAAACACGCGGAACGATACGCGACCTGTAAGGCAAGATCCCGGTCTCACTAGCAAACACCGGGCGAAGCGCCAAATCGGTGCAGTCGCTACCAGAGCGCTTCGGCAGAAACTGGTCGCCATCCATGGCGCGTCGTGCTGTTTCAAACGCCACTCCCTTTATGGACGGCGTCGCGGCCGCCGCTTGGCTGGCCAACTCGCTGCCAACATTGGCGCAAGCGTGTGCAACGAGGAACATTTGCCCTGCCGCAAGCACACTGACCACAATGACGTTGAGCAACTGCCTCATTTTGAATCCTTTTATCTCCCTCATTGGGTTCACCCGATTGGCAAATTGGTTCCGCGAAACATGGAATTGACCTGCCAACGTCGCGAAAGAATAACGCTGCACAATGGCAAACTCGCATCTTTGTGCTGGACGGATTGACCCATATGCTTCTTATCAAGTTCTCTGTCTTCGGTCACAATGATTTCCGATGGCTTTGGTGCAAGATGCGGTCGTTGCGCCGCGCTGCGAAGGTGGAGGAATTTCGAGGCTTCGCTGCCGCCTTGAACGTTCGGAGTACAACAACCAATCGGTTCAGACACCCACAATGAAATACAGGCCAGTGGTTATCGCAATTGCCGCGATTGCTACCGCTGCAGTGATTATTTTCGTCGCGTGGGAACATGTCGGTAGCCGCGCGCTTGTCAATGGTCTGCAACCTGGTGATCCCATATTGCTTGCCACAGGCGCACGGGTATACGCCGAGCGTTGCGCCTCCTGCCATGGCACCCAACTCGAAGGTCAACCTGATTGGCAATCGCGCGGCGCTGACGACCTGTTGCCAGCGCCTCCGCACGATGCCACTGGACACACTTGGCACCATCGCGATGAATTGCTGTTTCGCATCACCAAGTTCGGTATGGCCAAGGCGATCAATTTGCCCGATTACAAATCCTCGATGCCGATTTACGAAGGTGTGCTCAGCGACGAGGAAATAGTCGCCGTGCTGTCCTGGATCAAGTCGCGTTGGCCCACGTCGGTGCGCGAAAAGCACGACCAACTCAATGCGCAGACTCTTAACAAGCCAAGTCGGCAAATCGAGGGATACCCTCATCAGGGATGAGCAAATGTCGCCGATCACGGAATGACTGCTCAGCAGCCAGCGGTAGCCGCGATTGACCGTCCGCCAGAGACGGCAGTCACCGGCAGCCTGAAGTTGCCGTCACGTTCATGCCGCAGACATGTTCCTTCAACCCGTCCGCTTCCTTCGCCGTCGCGTCGTGCTCATGACGGTCGTGATGCGCGTGGCCCGCGTGCGCATGTCCGGAAGGCATGGCCATGACCTACTCCTTGCGCATGTTGGACGGTTCGGGCTGATCGCCATGGTCCCCGTGCCCGCCGTGACTGCCATGGCCGCCGTGGCCATGGAACATGTGCATCAGTGGGCAGGCCAGCAACAGCAGATAAATCCAGTTGCCCGCGACATGGTCCCAGTGCTCGCGCAGCAGGTAGAAGACGCCGACGAGGCCAACCATCAGCAACGCGGTTTTCAGTGGCCGGCTCAGACCGGGCGACTCGCCTGCAGCCGTGCGGTGATCAGGGTGTGTCGTGTTCATGAGAACTCTCCTTGGTCGTCAATCGGTGCGTCTGGCGCTTT
>JBBQZA010000022.1:0-23062 GCA_038208175.1 Burkholderiales bacterium | reverse complement strand
CCAATCAGCGCCAACCACAGCCAGATCGAGGCCCGCCTCAGCTACGCGAGAGAGCAGCTGCGTTTCAATCTGGGCTACTACGGCTCGTTCTACCGCAACAACAATGGCAGCCTGAGCGCTGGCGTTCCCGGCAGCCTGTACAACCCGCTGGCCAGCCTGATGCCGCTCAACACCGGCCTGCAGGCCATCCTGCGCCAACCCGTGGCCTTGGCGCCCGACAATCAGGCGCACCAGCTTGACCTGAGCGGCAGTTTCGATTTCACCAACTCAACACGCGCCACTTTCAAGCTCGCTCGCACGACGGCAACGCAGAATGCAGACTTTGCCAGCGCCGGTCTGACTGGCGCGCCGGTCGGCGTCAACAACCTTGACGGATCGGTCAGGACATCGCTGGTCAAGTTCGGCTTCACTTCACGTCCGATCCCCAAACTGTCCTTGCTGGCCGACCTGCGTTACGAGAAAAAGGACGACCAGACCCCGATTGCCCTCTACAACACCGAAGGCACGGCGACCTTTACCAACCGCGATCTTTCCAGCGAGAAACGCAACGCCAAACTGCAGGCCAGTTGGCAATTCAGCAGCGATGTGCGGGGCACTCTGGGTGCTGACCGCGAAGCCATTGATCGCGGCGTCTTTACCGCCACCAGTGCCATCTCCGGCATCAGTGCACTGCGCCAAAGAACCGAAGAAAACACGGTCCGCGGCGAACTGCGTGGCCGCCTGGCCGAAACCCTTAGCGGCGCCGTCACCGTGTCGAGAAGCCAGCGTGATGGTTCGAACTGGCTGAAAGACAACAGCGGTCTGGGCCTCACCGAAGTCAGCAACGTAGCCGTAGCCGACCCGGTCACCGGTTTCCTGCCGACAGCCATCTTCATGCCGACACTGGCCGATCGGCAACGCAACAAAATCCGGCTGTTTGCCGACTGGCAGCCGACCGAAGGCGTGACGCTGCAGTTGAGCGCCGAAAACGGTGCCGACCGCTTTACCACGCCCAGCAGCTACGGCGTGCGCGACAGCGGCATGCATCAGTTCAGCCTGGACTGGGGCTACGTCCTGTCCGACGCCTGGAACTTGAACGGCACACTGTCGCGCAGCCTGCAGAGTCTGAACCAGGCACGCCCGGCCGGCTATGTGATGGCGTTTGACAACACCAACCTGGGCGCCAGCATCGGCTTGACTGGCAAGGCCAGCGGCAAACTCGATGTTGGCGGCAGCCTGTCCTACGTCGGCGACAAGAATGTTTACGCGCAGACACTGGACAGCTTTGCCGGCAGCGACTCGGTCGCCCTGCTGGCCGCCACCGGTGGCCTGCCCGACATCGTGTACAACCAGACTGCATTGAAGCTGTTCGGCAAGTACGCGCTGGAAAAAGGCTCTTCAATTCGCGTCGATTTCGTGCACCAGCGCAACAGCGTCAACGACTGGACCTGGGGCGTCAACGGCGTTCCCTACGTCTATTCGGACGGCACGACGGTCATGCAGAAGCCCTACCAAAGCGTCAGCGTCATCGGTGTGACCTACGTTTACCAGTTGCCGTAACAGAGTTTTCACCGTTCCAGCCGCCGTCGGCTGCCTTGATGACGCGGGAGTCGGCGGCGTCCAGCCTGTCTGACTCCATGATGGCTTGTGTTTTGTGTCTCACTGGCTTACCCTATGGCTTACTTTTTTAAACCGGGAGTCATCGTGAACATCGTCACCGTGTCCAGCAAAGGCCAGCTTGTCATCCCCAAGGCCGTACGCCAAGACGCCCGAGTGACAGCGGGCTCCAGGTTGGAAGTCCGCTATGTTGGCGGCGAAATCAGGCTGCGTCCGGTACCGCCTTTGCCAGGCGCTGCCCTTGATCAAGTGGCGGGTTGCCTGGCCCGCCCAGGCCGCAAAATGCTCACTGATGCGCAAGGCATGGACTTCGCCAATGCCCTGCACTTGGCGCTGAGCGGCAGTGACGATGCCCTGATGAGCTTTGACAAGGCCTTTGTGCGCAAGGCCGCCAAGCTGAACGCAAAGCCCCAAGTCTTGCCCGCCTGATTCGGGGCATGCTGGGTGGCGACCGCGAAGCCATTGCAACATCGGTGACAAGAATGATTACACACTGAAGTCGGCCCGATGCTAATCACCCAAAGTTTGATTTAGCGCAAATCTGAACCTTCACTCCACCTTAAGAATCTGCCGGTGTAAACCCTGTGTAAAGTAAAGTTTGCCTTTGCAACATAACGCCCGAGGAGGCTTCTGTGAAATTGTTTGATCCTTCGAATACGAAACGACATCTCCCGCTGTGGACAAAGCTTGCAGCAGCAAGTTTGTTGTCCATCATCATCGCCGGTTGCGGCGGCAGTGATGCGCCAGTGGTCACGCCACCAGTGGTCACGCCACCAGTGGTCACGCCGCCAGTGGTCACACTCAAATCATCGTTCTTGGTGCAGGATACGGGGGGAGCCCCTGTGGTCGGCGCAACGGTCTATGCCATCCCGGCAGCCGACGTCGCCGCGATTGCGGCACAACCCATTACCTTGACGAGCGGTAACTACACCGCAGACGCGCAAAAGGTCGATGAGCCGCTGGAAGATCTGATCAACGGCAATTACACCCCGGCAGGCAGTGGTGTGACCAAATACAAATTTGCGACAACTGATGCGGCCGGCAAAGCGGCTATCGCTGACCTTCCCACCGGCGCAACCGACACGTTCTTCATCTACGTCAAACCAACTGCAACTGATACCGCCCACCTCCCGGGTGGCAGCACCAGTCGCAAGGCGATCGCAGGCGCTTCACTTAATAACAAGGAAACAGTCGTCAAGGTGTCCACGACGCCGACCGCAAAGGCCACTTATGTTGGTAGCAGCAACTGTATTGTCTGTCATTCCTCTTATTCGAATAGTAAGCAGACCCTGCATAAGCTCGGCATCATGGTGCCGAATCAGCCAAGCGGTATGCAGGATCTGACAAAGTTCTCCAGCCCGACAAATCCTGATCAGGATTTCAACGCAGGACTGAAGAAGTTCGAGGGTGCTGGAACGAAGTTGTATTACTACAATGCTGCTGCTACTGGTGCTTCCAGCTTTAACGTGCTGCCAAGCAGTCCCACATCCGGTACCGTCTATTTCACCCTTGATCTCTACAAGGATGCCAGCGGCTATCACGTTAAGTTCAATAACATGATCGCGCCCGCTGATGCCAATAGCGGCATGGTTACCGACGTGTCTCTGACCTATGGCGGCGGTGAACACAAGCAGCGTTACCTAACCAAACGCGGCAACAGTCTGTATGTGATCCCCATTCAATTCAACCCGCAGGGTAGCAACACCAGTCTGGATTCCGCGCGCTTTACCTGGCAGGAATACAACACGGTAAGCCTCAAATGGTGGGATGCCGCGAACATGAAGTTCACACTGCCTGAAGTGGTCGACAAGAGCAAGAGCTTCGATATCAACTGCGCCGGATGCCACTATACCGGGCTCAGCCTAACCAAGAACGCCGCCGGCGAATACATTGCTACGGGTGCCGCTGATGGCGCCGGTGAGGTGAATCCGGTCTCAGGCGCCAGGCAGGAACTGAACGTGGGTTGCGAAACTTGCCACGGTCCGGGCTCAGAACACCACGCGGCCGGTGGCAAAGGCAAGTTCATCGTGACGCCAGCTAACATCACACCGGAGCGCGAAGTCATGATCTGTGCGCAGTGCCATACGCGCTCAAAGGGGAATGATGGTTTCGGTCTCAAGACGGAAAGTCCTCTTGATAGCAACAATAAAATGATGTTACCCGGCACCAGCAGAGCCACTTTCCTGGCAAAAAATACTACGCAACACGATGCCAATGCATCCAGCGATTTGTGGGCCGATGGCAAGCACTCCAAGAAGCATCATCAGCAGGCAACCGACTTCCTGCAGACCAAGAAGTACCGCAACGGTACCCAACTTATGACCTGCGCAAGCTGTCATGACGTCCACGCGCCCGGCACTGATCGGCATCAATTGTCCGGTACAAGCGACAGCAGCTTGTGCAAGAGTTGCCATACGGCGGTTGGTGATGGCATACAGCACTCGATTGCCAAGACTGGCAAGTACATGGGCTCGCATGCATGCTCTGACTGTCACGTTACCAGGACTGCCAAGACGGGCTCCGGTAATCCCGTTGCGGGATTAGTGGGCGCCAGTGGAACCAAGTACTATCAAAACGATATTACTTCGCATTTGTTCGATGTTCCGAAGAAGTCCAAGGTGTCGCCAACCAACGCAATGCCGATTCCCTACACGAAGAATGAGTGCCAAGGTTGTCATTCTCCAGCCGGTCTATAAAGACTCGGTAGACATTTAACACATCTGACAAGTCCCCTGGAAATCTTTCCAGGGGACTTTTTTTTGGTGCGCTCATGCTCGACTGGACGGATCGGCATTGCCGCTATTTTCATCGCCTGCTTTCGCGCCACGCGCTGCTGTACACGGCAATGGTTACGACGGGAGCGCTGATACCCGGCGATGTAGCGCGTCACCTGGGCCACAGCGAGCAGGAGCATCCGGTGGCGCTGCAGTTGAGTGGCAGCGAACCAGCCGATCTGGCCCGCTGCGCCAGGCTGGGCGAACAACGGGGTTATCAGGAAATCAATCGGCGTGGTGAGCGAAATCGGCTGCCGCACCTTCATCGTGCACGCCCGCAATGCCTGCGCACAAGGTGGCGATCACGCTGGAGGCCTGCCACGCCGCTGAAATCATCCAGGAAGCCTTTGCACGATTCGGCACACCGGAGATTGTCAACGTCGATCAGGGCAGTCAGTTCACGGCGAACAACTTCACGGACGTCGTATAGGCTCAGGGCTGCAAGCTCTCCATGGACGGCCGTAGTGCCTGGCGCGACAACGTCTTTGTCGAGCGGGTTTGGCGCAGTGCAAAGTACGAGCGGGTGTACCTCAGGGCGTATGACAGTGTGAGCGCGGCACGCGCCGACATCGCAGAATACTTTGATTGGTACACACCGAGAGACCGCACTCAAGCCTGGAGCGAATCACCCCAGAGCAGATTTATCTGAATCGTCGCAAGCGACGCTCGCCGCCGTGGATAACTCTGCACCTTTGGCAACTGCCCAGCGCCCACTCAAATTCGGGGATGCGTTGTTCAAACAACCGGGACCACTCCTCTCTCTGAGAGCCGGCCCGATGCTAATCACCCAAAGTTTGATTTAGCTCAAACCTGCGGCCTCACGTCACCTGGAGAATCTGCCGGTGTAAACCCTGTGTAAAGTAAAGTTTGCTTTTGCAACCTAACGCCCAAGGAGGCTCCTGTGAAATTGTTTGATCCTTCGAGTACGAAACGACCTCTCCCGCTGTGGACAAAGCTCGCAGCAGCAAGTTTGTTGTCCATCGTCATCGCCGGTTGCGGCGGCAGTGATGGTGCGCCTGGCGCAACAGGTCCTGCCGGTCCCGCCGGTCCTCCCGGGGCCACCGGGCCTGGCGGCAAGGACAATACAGCCGTGGTCAAAGTGGCTGCCTTGTCTGCCGATCAGTGGGCCAATGCACAGTGGACAGCCAGCATAACCGGCGTCAGCATCGCCAGCGCGCCAGTCGTCAGTTTCAAGGTTGCGGATGCCCTAGGCAATCCGATTGTCGGCCTCGGAAATACCGCCAAATCGTCCACCGCGACTCTGACCAGCTATCCCAACTTGGCGTTTGCCTTGGCCAAGCTGGTACCGGGGAGCAATGGCAGCCCCAGCAAGTGGGTCAGCTACATCGTGACATCGGTCCCTACGACCACCGCCGCCGCAGCACCCACGCGCCCTACCACCGACAACACCGGCACGCTGGTGGACAACGGTGACGGCAGCTACAAATACACTTTTTACCGTGACATCACCAAGATCAAGGCGGATGTCGCCGCGATGACCGTGACCAGCCCGAATGTGCTGGCCGATCTCGGTGACCTGACCTATGACCCGGCGCTGGCACACCGCGCCGTGGTTCAGATCAGTGGTGCCGCGCGGGGCACCGGCAGCAACACGGCCAATGCAGTCACACTGGCGCCTTCGGTCAATATGATCAATCCGCTCAATGTCATTTACGACTTCGTCCCGGCAACTGGCCAAGCCATTGCGCCGGCCAGCCTGCAGCGGGAAGTTGTCGCCAAGGCAAGCTGCAATTCTTGCCACGAGACGTTCACGTTCCACGGTGGATCGCGCCAGGACCCGCGCTATTGCGTGGTCTGCCACACCGACCAGCGCAAGTACGGCTATGCGAACGTCGCCTCGGTCCTGGGTAAATTCCCGGCACTGACCGAAACAGCCACCGTCAACGCGACAACCGGCATTACCAGCTTTAGCTATTCGCCTGAAACGCGTGTTGCAGACGGCGAGGTTTCCGGCAACTTCACGACGCTGATCCACAAGATCCACCAAGGTGGCGATCTGGTCAAGGCAAACTACCACTACGCCGGCGTGGCCTTCAACAACAAGGGCTTCTCGATGCTTGACTCCGGCCAGAGAATGTGCAGCACCTGCCACGACAGCAGCGAGGCAGTAAACGCCGAAAACTGGAACACGAAACCAAGTCGCCTTGCCTGCGGTTCCTGCCACGACGGCATCAACTGGGCCACCGGCCTCGGATCGACACTGGCTGACAAGGCTGCGGCGTCGGCAGTCGGCGCCGTGATGGCGACCTCCGGTCACGTCGGCAGAGCGCAAGCCACCGACAGCACCTGTGTGCTGTGCCATACCTCAGCTGACAACAAGGTCTATCACCAGACTCAAAACATCACCAAGCACAATCCAGTAATTGCAGCCGGGCTGAAGACCTTTACCTATGAAATCAAGTCTGCGGCGGTGAATGCCTCCAACGACGTGACGATCGAGTTCCAGATCAAGGCCGATGGCACCCCGGTGACCCTCGTTGCCCCTGCCACGCCTATGGCCAATCCGCTGGCCGGCTTCACCGGTGGGCCGAGCTTCCTGCTGGCCTATGCCACGACTCAGGATGGCATCAGTACTCCGGTCGACTACAACAACACTGGTGTCAAGCAAGCCCAGGCGATCAGCGTCTCGATTGCCAACTTGCTCAATACCGCCAACGTTGCCAACGGCTCGATCACTGCCTCCACCACTGCCGGCTATTACACCGCGACCCTCAAAGGAACCGGTAGCTGGAAATTTCCGGTCGGCGCGAAAATGCGTGCAGTCGCCTTACAGGGTTACTTCACCCAGATTGCATCCCCTGTCAATGTCGGTCGGCATGCCATCTCGGTGGTTAAAGCTGTCACTGGTGACACGGCCCGCCGCACCGTCGTCAACCCGGCCAAGTGTTCCAATTGTCACGAGTGGTTTGAAGGTCATGGCGGCAACCGGGTTTATGAAACGCAGGTTTGCGTGATGTGCCACACCCCGGGTCTGGCCACCAGCGGTCGCGGCATTTCGGATGCGACTCTCAACGCCTATCCGTTTAGCGCAGCCGACGTGAAGAAGCTGACCGAATGGAATTTTGACAAGGCATTGCCCAATGCCGCGCTGAAACTGCCGGTCGTAACCAACAACTTCAAGGACATGATCCACGGTATCCATGCCGGACGCGACCGCGTGACACCGTTTGTTGATGCCCGTGACCGCACACCCTCAGCGATCACACTACTCGACTTCAAGCGGATGGACTTCCCCGGCAAGTTGAACAAGTGCGACACCTGCCACGTGACCGCCAACACCGTCGCCACAACCTACAACACGGTACCGGCTGGCACCCTGGCTTCGACCTATGAGTCGATCGACGGCGCCTACGCGGCTGCGATCATTGCGCAGACAGCGACTCCGGCTTTGGCCAAGACCGCTCTCAGCACTGCCAATGCCTACGACACGGTCACCACACCGTTCAGTGCAGCCTGCGTCAGTTGCCATGACAGCGTCGCAACCAAGACGCACGTGACCTTGAATGGTGGCCTGGTCAAGGCGCCACGCAGTGCCGCAATGGCGAACATGGAATCATGCGTCACCTGCCACGGTGCCGGCAAGGACTTTGACCCAGCCGTGGTTCACAAGTAAGACAGCATCAGCCGACAAAGGAGGCAGCTCTCCTTTGTCGGCCCACTTGACCAACCTCGCAGGCGGCAACGCCTCCGGGGTTTTTCATTTATCGGAATTTGCCTGTGCTAAGCATCAAAAGTTTGATTTAGAGCAAACTTTACAGGCTTGAGTCCATTCAGAATCACCCGGTGTAAAGGGTCTGTAAAGTGAATTTTGCTTTCTTAAACTTAATGCCCAAGGAGGCTTTCGTGAAATATTTTGATGATTTTGCAGGGAAGAACAGATCTTCCTCCCATTGGACAAAGTTCGCTGCGGCGAGTCTGTTGGCCGTGGCCCTCGTCGGCTGCGGTGGTGGTAATGACGGCGCCACGGGCCCGGCCGGCCCCGCCGGCGCAACCGGCCCTGCTGGCGCGACCGGAGCGCCCGGCGCCAATGCGGTTCCGACCTTGAACGCCGCCACCCTCCCGGCCGACAAATGGAAACAACTCTCGCTCACCGGTCAGGTGACGAGCGTGGACATGAGCAAAGGCACGCCAATCGTCAACTTCAAGCTGACCGACTCCAATGGCACGCCGGTAGTCGGCATGGCGCAGAAGAACGCTGCCGGTGCCTATCCCAACTTCGCTTTCGCGGTTGCCAAACTCAAGCCCGCCGACAGCACGACCAATGCGCCGAGCCGCTGGGTCAGTTATTTCGTCGTGGCGACACCTGCCGCCGGCAAGGCCGCCACACCCGGTTTCCCGGAAGCCGAGAGTGATGGCGCCCTGGTCGACAACAAGGACGGCAGCTACAGCTACACGTTCGCACTTGACCTGACCAAGGTGAAGAGTTATGTGGATGGGGCAGTTTATGACGCGACCCGCGTCAAGGCCGATCTGGATGATGTCAGCTACGAGCCAACGCTGCCGCATCGCCTGATGATTTCCGTCGGCGGCAACCAGCCCGGCGCCACGACGGCAGCGCGAAAACCTGCCAATGTGAGCTACGACTTTATTCCTGCCACCGGCAAGGTGGTAGCTGCTACCGATCCGCAACGCGACATCGTCGCTATCGCATCCTGCAACAGTTGCCACTCGCAGCTGAGCATGCACGCGGCGTTCTTCCCGGCGATTGAAGACACAAAACTGTGCTCGGTATGCCACACCGAGCAGCAAAAATTCGCCAGCGGTGACACCCTGCCTGCGTCTGGCACCAAACTGGTTCCAGCCGGCACCTATGCTGCCTACGGCGCCACGATGAAGCTGATGGGCCGTGCCTTGCCCAATTTCCCCAACATGGTCCACAAGATCCACATGGGTAAAGAACTCTACTATCAGGGCTACAACCAGTTCGGCGTGAAATACAACGAAGTGACCTACCCGCAGCCAATCACCAATTGCGTGAAATGTCATGATGGCTCCGCCACTGCGGTCAACAAGACGGCCAATGGCGACAACTGGAAGAAAGTTCCCAGTATTCTCGCTTGCGGCGCTTGCCACGACGGCATCAACTTCGCCACCGGTAAAGGCACCACTATGTCTGGTTCAACGCTAGGCCACATTGGCGGCGCCAAGGCCGACGACAAGACCTGCATTCTGTGCCATGACGCAGCTTCGATTCCGACTTACCACGTGACGGTTGATCCAACCGGTGCCAATGGCCGTGGCGGCTATCCGCTAAACACCGCTCTCAACGTGCCAACACCCGGCTTCGCCGCAGGCCAGGGCCCGTCCATTCCTCTGGCTGCACAACTGAATCTGCCGGCCGGCGTATTCAAGATCAACTATGAACTCAAGTCGGTCACGGTTGCTGGGGCCGCCGGCGCCAAGAAGGCGACTCTGGTCTACCGTGTTCTGAAAGATGGCGTGCCGGTTACCTTTAACGCAACGGGTATGCTGATCAATAACGTCGACGGTTCGCCCAACCTGATGGTGACCTATGCCACGCCGAATGACGGCATCGCCAACCCGGCCGACTGGAACGTTGTGAACCTGGGTGGTGGCACCGCCATCAAGAGCATTCGCGACGGTGCTGGCGGAACCCAGACCGGACCTGACGCCAACGGCTACTACACGGCTACCCTGTCTGCCATCATCCCTGACAACGCCACCATGGTGACGGGTGGTCTGGGCTTGGGCTATAACGGCTTCGTCCAGTTGGGCCACCCGGCCTATCCGAAGGGCATTCGTCTGCGCGAACCCAAATTCGCGTTCATGACCGCTACCGGATACACAGCGCGTCGCGCAGTGGTTGACGCCGACAAGTGCAATATGTGCCACGCTCAACTGGGTGTCTCGCCATCCTTCCATTCCGGTGCGCGCAACAACGGCGCTGGCTGTGCTCTGTGTCACGACCCGGCACGGGCAACAGGTCACGTCGGTGCGGCGTACAGTTTTGGCGGTGGCTGGTCCGTCAGCGCCAAGAACATGGTGCACAGCATCCACGCTTCCGCCAAGCGCGAGCGGGCCTTCAACTACGAAGCCACGGCAGCCAATCCGAACGGGTTCAAGGAAGTCACCTACCCGGGTGTGCTGAACAACTGCGAGCAGTGCCACGTTGTCGGCAGCTATGACTTCAGTGCCGCGGCCAACGCCGCCGCAGTGCCGAACCTGGGCTGGACCACGGAGGTCAGTGGCAACATGCTCAACGACGCAACGACCAATCCAACCGGTCTGCCGTCGATCGGACTGTCACCCTGGGTTACGACGTTGGGACGTGGACAGGTTGACTATAGAACCGACAACTTGGTTTCCTCGCCAATTTCCTCGGCATGCTTCGGTTGCCACGACAGCAAGATTGCTGTGGCGCACATGCAACTCAATGGCGGCACGCTCTACGGCCTGGCATCTACGGTTGCAGCTGGTGGCCTGCGCGCCAATGGTTTCACCAAGGTTGAGGCCTGCATGGTTTGCCATGCGCCCGGCAAAGTGGCTGCCATCATGGACGTTCACGCGAAATAAGCAGTAACGCTGAATCTACAGAAAACCCCGGGGGCAGCAATGCCGCCGGGGTTTTTTTCCGACTTCAAATAAACTAGCACTATCTCAACAAATCAAGGAAGATTTTCATGACATCAAGCATCGCCAGAACCACCCTTATCGCGCTCGCTGCACTGCTGATCGCCCCTCTTGGCAACGCCGCTGACACCAAGGCAGTTGCACCGCAGGCAGCGGCCAGCAAGGCAGCAACGAGCCCGAAAGAGGTCAAGAGCAGTGCCAGTGCCAAACCCAAAACCGTAGCGCCGGTCAAGCTGATGGACATCAACAGCGCCACCAAAGAAGAACTTAAGACACTTCCCGGCATCGGCGACGCAGAGGCCGACAAGATCATTGCCGGTCGGCCCTACGGCAGCAAGGCCTGGTTGATCAGCCACAAGATCTTGCCGCAAGACAAATACCCCGCCATCCGGGGACTGATCATCGCCAAGCAGGCGAGCAAGGATGCTGCCAAGAATGCGGCGGCGGTCACCAAGAAGAAATAGGCAGCGCTGCAGCTGGTAACAGCAGAGGCCTCCATGATTCGTGGGGATTTTGATTCATATCACTAAGGGTTTGCCCGCGATTGTTGTCTGACGACTTGATTTCGGGCCTTGCAGCGCCCTGTCAGCCAGAGAATCTGGATAGAATCGCCGGGCCAAATGCGCTTGTTGTGTAAGCAATTGCAATGAAAGTCAGCTGAAGTCATTGCTCTTGCGTTACAGTAGTTCAACCCACCATACATTGAGGAGATCTCATGAAACGTTTGCTCTTAGTTTTAGTAGCTGCTGTCGGCACAGCGGCCGTCACTGCACCTGCGTTTGCCGATGAGGCGCTTGCCAAAGCCAAGAAATGCGCCACTTGCCATGCGGTTGACAAGACGAAGGTCGGTGCCAGTTACAAAACCATAGCCAAGAAATATGCTGGCCAAAAAGATGCTGCACCCAAACTGGTTGACATCATTCTCAAAGGCAAAGGCGACATGCCTGCCAGCGCTGGCGTCAGCGATGCTGAAGCCAAGAAGCTTGCCGAATGGATTTTGGCCACCAAGTAAGCTGCTTATTTGGATCTCTGCGCACTGGGTTTACCGTGTAGCATACCGATAAAAAGGCCCGCGTCAACGGGCTTTTTTATTGACCTCCGCAATTGGGTTCCATCCCGGGCAAAGCTCGGTTTGAAAGGTGAAATACGGGAAAACCCTCACGCGGTCCGCCTGGTGCAAGCGCATATACTAGCTGACCACAGGCTAGGCACTCGTGTGCTGTTGATGTGAACTTATTGGTCGACTGAAATTTCACCGTCACAGTAATTTTTCTTTGAGGAGAGGCCAATGCCTCGCAGCATTCTTGCCAAGGTTCGATTTATATTGTTGGCAGGCTTCACTGCACTGCCGATGTTGAGTATGGCGGCTGGGGCGGCACAGCCCAGCGCGAGGGAAAGTCAACGTGTCACATTTGCCACTCCGCAAGATATTGCAGAAGGCAAGCGCGTGGCGATTGCCTCATGCACAAGTTGCCATGCACTCACGGGTATTGCGCTGGCCAAAGGAACGCCCCACCTTGCCGGACAGCGGCCTGAGTACCTGTACGCTGAGCTGCGCATCTATCAAAACGGCGGCCGCGGCGCAAGCGCGATGAACAATGCCGTCAAGTTCCTGAGCGATGATGCGCTGGTCAAGGTCGCTGCCTATTACGCAAATCTTGATCCTGCGCCATCGGCTGCAGCCACTGGCAAGGCGGTGAGCAAGGCCGATCCGGTCACCGTCGGCAAGGCCGCGGCAGAGGGCTGTTCGGGTTGCCATGGCGAAACCGGAATCAGCGAAACACCCGGGATGCCGAATCTGGTTGGCTTCGACGCGAAATACATGGTTGCTGCAATCGTCGCCTACAAGAACGGCCAACGAAAACACGGCATGATGAAGACCCTGGTGTCGGCTCTCACCGAAGCCGAAATCAACAGCCTCGGTTTGTTCTATGCATTGCAAAAGCCCGCCAAGGCCAAAACCCCCGCACCTGGCAACAAGGCGGCCGGCAAGGCGGCCGCCACCGCCTGCGCGGGCTGCCATGGCGAAGGCGGTGTAAGCACCGGTACGGCGCCTAGCCTGGCTGGCCAGGATGCGCAGTACTTTGCCGCTGCCATGCGCGCCTACAAGACCGGCGCAAGGGCCGACGCGGCGATGAAGGCACCGGCGGCATCGCTCGACGATACGGCCATGAAGGACCTGGCCGCCTACTATGCAGACCAGGTACCGCAGCCACCCAGGGTCAAAAAGCCAATGACGACGGAGGAGATGGCGGAGCGCTGTGACCGCTGCCACGGTGTCGGCGGCAACAGCGCCGATGCGGCGATGCCAGCTCTTGCCGCACAGCGCGCCGATTACCTCGATCCGGTAATGCACGCGTACCAGAAGGGGACCCGCAAAAGCAAGGCCATGAGCGCCATGCTGGATGGCATGAGCGACGACGATATTGCGGAACTTGCGGCACATTACTCGCGCCAAAAGGCTCGCACTGTGGTCTATGTCGCCTCGCCAACCAAGCCACCATCAAAATAAGCAGGCACAAGCAGCAGCCTGCGCCCGCGTGTCCAGTCCGAAAAGCACGAGAAAACCTTCATGAGCCAACCCCAACTGCACCGACTCTACAACCATTATTCAGAGTTGCCTTTCAGCATGCGTATCTTGTATACGTGTGCTCTTTGCGTCATGGGACTGGCCTACCTGTTCGCACTGCTTTACCTGTTTCACACCTATTCCGGGCGCGACGGTGACTCTGGCCTCACGTACGACGATCTGGTCATTGCCTATACCGGTAGCGGCAAGGGCTCGAAACTCGAATCGGCATTGCGCGGGCCCATGTCGTCGATGTTGCCCAAGGACGAGGCAACAGCGCTGATAAACTGGGTGCAGCAAGGTGCCGACCGCCCAACTTACGATACCTTCGTCGCTCCCTTGCTTGAAAAGCGCTGCGTGACCTGTCACGATGGCAGCAACCCTCACCTGGCCAGCCTGGGCGGCTACGACAACGTGAAGAAAGTCACCGACCAGGACACGGGAACCGATATTTTCACGCTGGTTCGGGTCTCGCACATCCACTTGTTCGGTATTGTGTTCATTTTCTTCATCGTCGGTCAGGTTTTCAGCCATGCTTACGTGCGCCCGCTGTGGCTTAAATACGTGGCCATCGGCGCGCCATTTGTCTGCTTGCTGGTTGACGTCAGTTCCTGGTATATGGTCAAGATCTACCATCCTTTTGCCTGGGTGACGATGGGCGCGGGCGCCATGCTTGGCCTGTCTTTTGGATTCATGTGGGTGGTGTCCATGTACCAGATGTGGATCGGCAAGACGCCGCGGGCGGTGCTTGAGCGCAGTAGCGAAGCGATCGGATGATTGCGCGCTGACACTACAGAAGAACTCACTTTCGAGATATCCCATGAACAAACTATTGCTAGGTATTGTGCTAACGCTGCTGGCGCTGACGGCTTGCACCGAGAAGCGCGAATCAACTCCGAAGCCAGTCAGCGCTGACATCGCTGCCGGCAAGGCGATTGCAGAACGTGAATGCAAGGCATGCCATGGCGCCAATGGTGGCGGCGTCGCGCCGGCCATTCCCCACCTGGCGGCGCAGCGGGAGCGTTATTTGCTCGCCTCTTTGCAGGAATACAAGGAAGGCAAGCGCTTGCATGCGGCGCTCAAAGACCTGACGAAGCAGATGAGTGAAGCTGATCTGCGCAACGTGGCCGCGTATTTCGCCAGTCTGCCGGCTGTCGCCAACCCGACGGCACAGGATATCAAGCACTCATCACCCTTCGAGCAGGGCAAAGCGCTGGCGGCGACCTGTGCTGGTTGCCACGGTGAAGACGGCAACGCGAAGACACCCGGCACACCAAGCCTGGCCGGCCAGCAGCCCCATTACCTGGTTGCGGCAATCCAGGAGTACCACCAGGGCGATCGCAAGACCGGTTCCATGAAATCGCAGCTGCGCGACTCGGATCGGCTGGAGTTGGAGAATCTGGCGCTGTACTTTGCGGCGCAGACGCCGATTCAACGCGCCCCGGCAGCGCGCGGAGATGCCGTTGCTGGCCAACCGCTCACTGCGATGTGCGGCGGTTGCCACGGCGCTGGAGGCATGAGCAGCGACACGGCGACACCCAGCCTCGCGGGACAGGACGCGCAGTACCTGGTGAATGCGACCAAGGCGTACCGCAAGACGCGTCAGAACTGGGGCATGCAGCGTTACGTCGCCGGTCTGAGCGACAAGGATATCGACAACATTGCTGCGTTCTACGCGGCGCAAAAGCCCAAGTCATCGGATCAGGTGCCAAGCTCGACGCAAGAACTTGCGGCCAAATGCGATCGATGCCATGACTCGGAGGACCCGGCCTCGGCGTCGGCGCCGAAAATGCGCGGCCAAGACAAGGACTATCTCATGATGGCGCTGAGGGCGTACCGCGACGACAAGCGCGAAAGCACAACCATGCACAGAATGAGTTTCGCCTACAGCAATGCGATCATAGAAAGCCTGGCGTCCTGGTACGCTTCTCAACCGGCTAAGTGAAGGTCACGCTACATTCTGGAAAAATTGCATGTGTGCAGCCGCGTCGAGGCCGCGACGCTCGCGGTGCGCAAGGCTCGCCGTGATGAAGGCAAGCAGGTTTGATCTAAGTCATAACTCTGTCACTCTCTTTCGGGATCAATAGCGCTGAAGTTACACTCGCTTTACTTTTCAGCGGAGATTATTTACATGCGACTTGCGCGCTCGGTCCTGTGGGCCATTTTTGTATGTCTTGCGAGTGTGTTTCTAGCCCTGAGCGCCAGCGCCGCGCCGACTCCGACACCGACACCGACACCTCCGCCAACCCTTGACAACGCCACCTGCCTGAGTTGCCATGACGGCAAGAAAGGCAAAATCGATGTTCCGGCAACCGATGGCAAGGCGCGCACCTTACGCACCATTCCTGCCGACAAGTTCGGCCTGAGCGTTCATGCCAATATGCAGTGCGTGGCCTGCCACAGCGACATTGCAGACAATGCCGAGAAAGCCAATGCTCACTTCAGAGACCCGTCGCAAGCGCTGAAAAAAGTTGATTGCGCCGGCTGCCACCTGGAACTGTGGGAGCAAACAGTCAAATTCGGCAAGGACAAGGACCGGCCCAGGCTGGGGGTGGTCGCCAAGAACATCGAGGCCTACAAGAAGTCATTTCACGCACGCCCCAATGCCGACGACAAGACCAAGCCCAACGCAGCTTGTGACAACTGCCACGACACGCACAGCTTCAACGTACCGCCAAAAAACACGCCACAGCACACACAGTGGCGCTTGAGCATTCCGACGGTTTGCGGCAGTTCCTGCCACACCGAACAACTTGAGGCCTATTTAACTTCCGTCCATGGCCAGGAGAACAGCAAGAAACTTCTGGCACAGGCCGCGGTCTGCTCCGATTGCCATACCGCGCACTCCATCAGTAATACGTCTGGCGATGCTTTCAAATTGACGGTATCAAGCAATTGCGGCAACTGCCATGTGGACATGCTGGAAACCTACAAGGACACCTTTCACGGTCAGGTCAGCACCCTGGGGTACGCCTACACAGCCAAGTGCTACAACTGCCACGGCAGTCACGAAATACAGAAGGTCGGCGATCCGAAATCAATGGTTCATCCGAACAACCGGATCAAGACCTGCCAGACCTGCCATAACGCGAAGAAAGGCTTGCCGGATGTGCCGGCCGCTTTTGCCAGCTACCAGCCGCATGGCAACGCCCACGATTTCAATCGCTATCCACAGATCTGGGTGGCCTGGCAGATCATGGTGCAATTGCTGGTCGGCACCTTTGGCTTCTTCTGGTTGCACACGCTGCTCTGGTTCTATCGTGAATACCAGGAACGCAAAGCGAACGCAGGTAAGCCCCACGTCAAGCTGGATTCGATTCCGGCGCACCTGCAGGGCAAGCATGTGCAACGCTTCAGCCGGGTTTGGCGTATCGCCCACCTCACGTTTGCGCTCAGTCTGATGGTGTTGACGCTGACTGGCATGCCGCTGTTCTACGCTGACGTCACGTGGGCGCCGGTCCTGATGAAGGCTCTCGGTGGCCCACAGACGGCCGGCATCATCCACCGTGTCGCGGCAGTCATTTTTGCCGGTGTCTTCTTCTGGCATCTGCTCTACATGATCTGGAAGATCGCAAGCGGCAAGACTGCTTTCAAGGTCTTCGGCCCGAACTCGATGGTGCCCAACCTGCAGGACGGCAAGGACATGCTGGCCATGTTCAAGTGGTTCTTTGGCCAGGGCCCGCGCCCGAAGTTCGACCGCTGGACCTACTGGGAAAAATTTGATTACTGGGCGCCGTTCTGGGGCGTCACCATCATCGGTGTCAGCGGCCTGATCATGTGGGTGCCGGGCTTCTTCGGAGCCTTCCTGCCAGGCTGGATCTTCAATGTGGCCGCCATCTTCCACGGCGAAGAAGCGTTCCTGGCGGTGGTGTTCCTGTTCACCGTGCACTTCTTCAACAACCACTTCCGTCCGGACAAGTTCCCGCTCGAGGTGGTGATGTTTACCGGCACCTTCTCGCTGGAGGAGTTCAAGCACGACCATGCCGTTGAATACCAGCGGCTGTTGGACAGTGGTGAACTGGAGAAGCATCTGGTTGATGCGCCCTCACCGGCCAAGCTGGCCGCATCGAAAGTGTTGGGCTTTACGCTGATCACGATCGGTCTGACCTTGTTGACACTGGTTGGTATCGGGTTCTTTACCAGTCATTAAGACCGGCGACCTGTTCTTGAGTTGAAATCACTGCGGTGATGGAAAGGAAGTAATGGAAATAGTCAATAGCGATGTCGTCATCATTGGTGCTGGAGGCGCCGGTTTGCGCGCCGCCATCGCGCTGGCCGAGACCGACCCGAAACTGCGCATTGCCTTGATCTCCAAGGTCTATCCGATGCGCAGCCACACCTGCGCGGCAGAAGGTGGCGCCGCCGGCGTGATCAAGAAGGACGACAGTTTCGAGATGCACTTTGACGACACCGTCGGCGGTGGCGACTGGTTGTCAGACCAGGACTGCGTCGAGTACTTCGTCAAGGAAGCGCCGAAGGAATTGCTGCAGCTCGAGCATTGGGGTTGCCCGTGGAACCGCGAGGCCGATGGCTCCGTGGCGGTACGTCCCTTCGGCGGCATGAAGAAACAGCGCACCTGGTTTGCCGCTGACAAGTCGGGCTTTCACATTCTGCATACGCTGTTTCAAACCACGCTGCAGTTCCCCTCGATCATCCGCTTTGACGAATACTTTGCGCTCGATCTGCTGGTCGATGACGGTCGCTGCCAGGGCGTGACCGCGATGGAAATGCGCAGCGGCATGATCAAGCAGTTCAATGCCAAGTCGGTCATCATTTGCGGTGGCGGCGCCGGCCGCATGTTCCCGTTCAGCACCAACGGCGCGATCAAGACCGGCGACGGCATGGCGCTGGCCTACCGCGCTGGTGTGCCGCTGAAGGACATGGAATTCGTCCAGTACCACCCGACCGGTCTGCCCAATACCGGCAGTCTGCTGACCGAAGCCTGCCGTGGCGAAGGCGGTGTGCTGCTCAACAAGAATGGCCGGCGTTACCTGCAGGACTACGGTATGGGCCCGGAAACGCCGCTCGGCAAACCGCAGCTCAAGACCATGGAACTCGGTCCGCGCGACCGCGTCAGCCAGGCCTATTGGCACGAACTGCAAAAAGGCAATACCGTCACCACACCCTGGGGCGAGTGCGTGTTGCTGGACATGCGCCATCTGGGCGAGAAATATATCGACGAGCGTCTGCCACTGGTGCGCGAACTGGGCATTGCCTACCTCGGGGTGGACATCGTCAAGGACGCGATTCCGATCCGTCCGGTGGTGCACTACATGATGGGCGGCATCTCCACCAATACCCAGGCGGCGACACCGCTGCCAGGCCTGTTTGCGGCCGGCGAATGCGCCTGCGTCAGCCTGAACGGCGCCAACCGCCTGGGGTCCAACTCGCTGGTCGAGTTGCTGGTGTTCGGCAAGAGCGCTGCTATGTCGGCCATCGAGCACATGAAGGGCCTGCCCACGGCCAATGAAGCGGCGTTGCAAGCCCGCGCCAACGAGTCGCAGGCCCGCATTCGTGAGATTTTCTCGCGCACCAATGGCACCGAATCGATGTCGGGGATGCGCAAGGAAATGATGGACACGATGGAGAAAAACGCGGGCATCTACCGCGAAGAGGTCGGTCTGAAGGAAGCGGTCGCCAAACTGGCCGAATTGCGTCAGCGTTACGGCAAGATCATCTTGAACGACAAGAGCAACGTCTTCAATACCGACCTGTTCCAGGTACTGGAACTTGGCTCAATGCTCGATTGCGCCGAGGCCCTGGTGGTGGGCGCGCTGGCACGCAAGGAGTCGCGTGGCGCGCACCAGCGCCTGGACTACGTTGATCGCGACGACAAGACTTTCATGCGCCACAGCATGGCCTATTACCAGGGTCTGCAGGCCCCGCGCCTGGACTATCTGGACGTGGTGATTACCAAGTCGCCCCCGGGCGTGCGTGACTACTCGGGAGACCACAAATGACCGAACTCAAAAAACGTCTGGTGCAACTCGAAGTCTTGCGCTACGACCCCGAGAAGGACAGCGAGCCGCACTTTCAAAAGTACGAGGTGATGTGCAACGAAGAGTGGGTGGTGCTGGATGCGCTGACCGCCGTCAAGGAAACAATCGACCCGACACTCAACTTCCGCTGGTCCTGCCACATGGCGGTCTGCGGTAGCTGCGGCATGATGGTCAACGGCGAACCCAAGCTTTCGTGCCACGCCTTTTTGCGTTCCTACGAGGGCGTGATCCGGATCGAACCGCTGGCCAACTTCCCGATCGAGCGTGACTTGGTCACCGCCGCGGATGACTTCATCGACAAGCTCAAGCGCGTCAAACCGTATCTGATCCCGAAAGAAAAGAAACCAATCGAGCAAGGCGAGTACAAGCAGACACCGGCGCAGTTGATGAAGTACCGGCAGTTCTCGATGTGCATCAACTGCATGCTGTGCTACGCCGCCTGCCCCGTATACGGTTTGCAGCCCAAGTTCATCGGCCCGGCGGCGATCACGCTGGCGCACCGCTACAACCAGGACTCACGCGATGGCGGACGCGACGAGCGGCAAGAAGTCATTGCCTCGCACGAGGGCGTCTGGGAATGCTCGTTTGTCGGCGCCTGCTCCGAGGTGTGCCCGAAGGCCGTTGACCCGGCCGGTGCGCTGCAGCAGGTCAAAGTTGCCAGCACTATCGACTGGTTCAAGGAACATCTGTTACCAGGAGGCGGAAAATGAGCCGTAAACCTTTTGTGCGCGAGGTCTCCAAGACCGGTTGGTACTTCAAGCACCCGCGCTATATGCGCTATATGTCGCGCGAAGTGACCTGCATTTTCATCGGTGCTTTCGCGCTGTTGCTGGTGTGCACGCTGGAGCGTCTCTACGCAGGGCGGGACGCCTTCGAGTCGTTTATCAAAGCCATCACCGGCCCGTGGAGTGCCCTCGGCCTGTTCCTCATCCTTGCCTTTGCTACTTACAACGCCATCAACTGGTTCAACGTGACACCCAAGGCGATGCCGGTGCAGATCGGTGAGGAATTCCTCGACGGAAAATACATTGTTGGTGCTCACTACGCCGTGTGGGCCATTGCCACGCTGGTGGTCTTGTTCTTTGCAGGAGTGCTGTAACCATGGCCAAATCGAATAAACCGATTGTCTGGAGCCTGTTTGCTGCCGGCGGCACGCTGGCGGCTTTTCTGGCACCCGTGCTGGCGTTGCTGTTCTTGATGACCGCAATGGGCTATACACCGAGTCTTCTCACCTATACCAAATTGCACGCGTTTGCTGCGCACTGGTTCGGCAAATTGTTCCTGTTTGGGGTTATCACGCTGTTCCTGTGGCATGCGGCACACCGTCTGCGCGTGACCGCTTATGACTTCGGCGTGCGCAGCGACACCCTGGTCGCAGTCATCGTTTACCTGGTCGCCGCGGCAGGGACTGTTTCGACCGCCCTGTCCCTTCTGCGGATCTGAGCGATATGGTTTAAGATGCGCCACTGAGCCCATCCTATTCCAGGCTGGATGCCCCCTCTGGGGGCATTTTTTTGAGGTTTATTCTTGAGTCCGAAAGAATCTGCAAGCAACGCCAGTGCCGATGTAAGCTTGGCGGCGATCCCGGTTCCAGACTATCTGGAAAAGACCTACTGGTGGGCCTATGTTCACCCGAACGCGGTTCGGGTCTTTGAGCGCCAATGGCTGGTCAATCTGATTCTGTGGGGCAACTTTGCGCGCCTGCGCGATGCGGCCTTGCAGGAATTGAGCGGTTCGACCGACGGCAAGATACTGCAGGTGGCTTGCGTCTACGGCAACTTCACCGAACATCTGGTCAGCCAGTTGGGTCCGCATGGACATCTGGACGTGATTGATGTGGCTCCGATTCAGATCCAGAACCTGCATGCCAAATTGAAGAACCAACGCCAGGTGACAGTGCTGCGGCAAGACTCGAACGACATGAAATTCGACGATGCCAGCCGCGATGCGGTCGTGGTCTTTTTTTTGCTGCATGAACAACCCCTGGAGGTGCGGCGCAAAACCGTTGCCGAGGCACTGCGAATCACAAAACCGGGTGGCAAGCTGGTTTTTGTCGACTACCACCGACCGGTCAGCTGGAGCCCGTTCCGCTACCTGATGGTGCCGATCCTGAGGTCGCTGGAACCGTTTGCGATGGACCTGTGGCACAACGAGATCATCAGTTGGCTACCCGAGGGCAGCGCACCGTCCAGGGTGGAAAAGAAGACCTATTTTGGCGGGCTCTACCAAAAAGTGGTGATCACGCGCTGAGGGGGTGACGGCAGTGGCAAGCCAGCAAGCTTGGGTGGGCAACTCCGCGAATGTTCACTGCAACGTTGCTGGTAGCTTGCCTGGGAGCCTGGGTAGGCAACTCCGCGAATGGCCCCCGCACCGGGCTACGCCCGTCGCTCCTCCTTGATTTCGCTGCGGCGCCTACCCAGACTCCCAGGCAAGCAGCGGCGGCGTTGGGGCGCAATACGCCCACCACAAATGCAGGAGCACGACGATGGGGCGCTCAGTGCAGCGAAATGAAGGAAGGAGACCGAAGGTCGAAGGGACATTCGCGGAACTGAGTGCGCCACCGGCGTGCTCCGGATTACAGCCTGAGTACTCCCGCCCACACAGTGCCACATGGCCGAATCGTTGAACACAGAGCCGTGTCAGGCGATTCGCTCCAGGATCAGCACCGCAAAAAATCCGAAGCCGGCGATCAGAACCCATTTCAGCGTCAGCAGCCCGAAGCGCTTGAAGTGCGGTTGACCGGTGCCCGCATAAAAAGCGAATGACACGGCAGCCCCGAGCAGCAGCAACAGAATAAGCCAGCGAAAAAGCAGCATCACCAGGCCCTGGCCAGTTGCGCAAAACCGCGGGGTGCCATACCTTCATCTTCAAAGCTGACCACCTCCCAGGCATCGGTGCGTGCCAACAGCTCGCGCAACAACTTGTTGTTAAGGGCATGGCCGGACCGAAAGGCGCTGTAGGCCGCCAGCAGTGGCTTGCCGATCAGATAGAGGTCACCCATGGCATCCAGAATCTTGTGCTTGACGAACTCGTCGTCATAGCGCAGTCCCTCTGAATTCAGAATCTTGTAGTCGTCCATCACAATCGCATTGTCGAGGCCGCCACCGAGTGCCAGACCATTGGCGCGCATCATCTCCACATCCTTGGTGAAACCAAAGGTGCGGGCCCGGGCGATGTCTTTCGAATAGGAACCGGTACTCATGTCAAATACTACCCGTTGGCCGGTGCCATCGACCGCTGGATGGTCAAAGTCGATCTCAAAACTGAGCTTGTAGCCGTGATAAGGTTCCAGTCGCGCCCACTTCTCCGAGGCACCCAGCCCGTCTCGCACCGTGACCGGCTTGGTCACGCGAATAAAGCGTCTTGGCGCGTTTTGAAATTCAATGCCGGCACTTTGCAACAGGAACACGAACGAGGCGGCTGAGCCATCCAGAATCGGCACCTCTTCGGCGTTGATGTCGACATACAGGTTGTCCACCCCCAAGCCGGCACAGGCTGACATCAGATGTTCC
>JBBQZA010000021.1:0-23273 GCA_038208175.1 Burkholderiales bacterium | reverse complement strand
CGTGATGTCAACCGACTGCACGCGCCGAAGATCCAGAAGAACGTAGTCTCGGGTCTTGATCTCGGGTTCAAGCTCGGAATAGAGTTCGTAGGTTGTGCCAAAGAAAAGGCTGCCCTGCAACTCGAAAATGACGGCATTTTCACCTTTTTGCGCAATCAGTCGCATCTCCGCTTCGGACCTGAACCAGGTTGATGAACGCTGGCTGACAAAGGTCTTGTGGCGCACCACCGAGCCTCCAACCTGCTCACGTACAAAAAGCAGTATCGACAGCGCGACACCAACGGCCGAAGCGGCAATCAATCCGACCGACAGCGCAAAAACAATCACCGCAAACACTACGACAAAGTCGAATACAGTTGCCCGCGACTCCAGATAGTGCAGCGGATCGACATCAATCATGTAGAGGCCCACAACAATCAGAATTCCTGCCAATGTGGCAATCGGAATCCAGGCGATGAAGTTGCCAAAAAGCAATGCGGCGACCAGCACCAGAACACCTTCAACGATGCCGGAGACACGGGTCTGTGCACCGCCGCTCAAGTTGACCATGGTCGCTCCCATCGTGCCGGCGCCAGGAATGCCGCCAATCGCAGAGGAAGCAATGTTGGCCAGACCCTGCGCAACAAGCTCGCGATTGGGCTCATGGCGGGTACGGGTCTTCTGGTCAACCACGACACAGGTCTTGAGCGTATCGATTGACAGCAGGGTCGCCAAGGTCAGCGCACTGCCCAGCAGGGCTGCAATGCGGGATATTTTCAACTCTCCAATCTCTTGCCAGCGACTGGTCAGGGTGCTGAAATAGCCATCACCCACTGAGCCCCAGGCACCGAGAACCAGCTTGTTGTCGGCAAGGGTCATCATCGACGCGTCCCCCTGGGCAAGCGCCATATACGCCAGCACGCCTGCCATCAGGCCGAAAATTGTTCCGGGAACTGCTTTGGTGAATCTCGGGGCCAGCAAGGCAACCAGCACGGTGGTGCCACCTATGAGCAGGCTGCGCATGTCCCACAGGTCCGCAGACAGCGCAGCGCTCCACCATGACACATCGGCGGAGAAACCGAGGAACCTGGGTATCTGACTGCCAATGATGATAAGCCCGACACCTGTCAGATAGCCACTCACCACCGTGTACGGAATATATTTGATCAGACGACCGGCACCGAGAAAGCCAATGAAGATCTGGATCAAGCCGGTGAAGATTCCCAGCACTGTCAGCAGCAGCACGATGATGCTTGGCGGTACTCCCTGCTTCACCTGCTCAACCGCAAAGGCTGCCAGCACCGCCGCGGCTGGCGCGCAGGGCGCGCTGATCAAGCGATCGGTACCGCCGAGTAAAGAGGCTATCAAACCGAGCGAAGCGGCGCCAAAAATGCCGGCCAAGGCACCGAACACGGCGTGCTGAGGACTGATGGCGGAGTAGACCGTGACGCCAAAAGCCACTGCCGCCGGCAAGGCAACCAGCATCGACGCAAGCCCGCCCCAAAGGTCGCCGGGAACCTTGAATCTGACAAGCGCTGCGGATATCGGGATCATCAGGTTCTAAAACTGAAGTTTGAAGCCCAGGCTGTAAATCGTTTCGTCGCCGGTACGGCCAAGGGTGCCGTCCAATTGCAGATTCTTGGCAAGTTGCGTGTTCAAACCCAGTTGCAGGGTCGGCTTGCTGTCTTGCTGCCCAAACCACTCCCAATGCGCCGTGAAGCCGCCGTGGTCACGCTCCAACGCTACACCCCAGGTACTTTTGAAGGAGTCGTCTGAAAACCTGATGCCTCCCAGGTTAACGTGGACTTTTCCAAGCCGCAAGCCATTGCAACTTAGCAAACCGTTGACGTAATTGGCGCCCTCGCCGCCGCTCAGACGCGAGCGCCCGAACACCGCCGCCACGTTGCAGCCATCGTCCTGACTCGAGGTAATTCGCCATTTCACCTGGACCGCAGACAAGGTTTCCCGGGCCGTCTTGTCGCGTGACACCGACGCGCCAACTTCAAGCCCTTCGATCGGTGCATAGGCTGGCGCGAGGTTGAGCAGATCGGCACTGCCTGCCTCGCGGGACAGCCAGACCTCGATATGGCCGGCACCTTGCTCGTTGACGTTGGCGTCGTCTACGACCAGGGGCCGTCCGGCCCACGCCCCAGTCCCGCCCAAACTGGCAAGTAAGAGGCAAATTCGCAGTGAAACTGCCACCAGGCAATTTATATTCAACTTGTTCATGCTTCATCCATAGTGCAAAGTTAGCAAAGATCAGGAAATCAAGGGTGAACGGGCAGCGAAGACGCAGTGCCTGATGCTGCCACGAGTGCGGCTGTTCAATCCCCGGATCAACTCAGCTACTTGTCATCACTTCGCCCGTTTCGGTCGTGCATCAGCGCCAGCATTGAGCGAAAGCAGCATCTTTTTCACCGCTGTTTCAAGCTTCCAGTGGCAAACAAATACCTAAAATTCAAACCATGTTTTCTTACTAACCAAACGGTATTTCTGATGAACGAATCAACTGAGCACCGCGTTTTCTGGCGCGCACCATTCCATGCCGGAGTGCAATTGATCGACGCAACGGGGACCTGGGAAGGCATACTGCTGGATATTTCCCTCAAGGGGGCACTGCTTCAAATGTCGGCCGATTGGCCCGGCATACTCGGTGCCAAGGTTCAATTGCAGCTTGATCTGGGCAACGACGCGACAATCGGCATGCAGGCCACCGTCGCGCACCTGGAAGGCACCCGCGTCGGGCTGCGCTGCGACAATATCGAACTCGACAGCATTACCCACTTGCGACGGTTGATTGAAATGAATGCCGGCGATGTCAGTGTGGTCGAGCGCGAGTTGCCCGCGTTGTTGCAAAGAACCGGGTAGTCCAGATCGATTTACCAACATGGACCAGAAGCAATACGAAGCTCTGAAGGCGACCGACCGACTCCCGTCACCGAGCGGAGTCGCGCTGGCCATCTTCAGCCTGTTGCAAACCGACCATTACCGGGTTGACGAGCTGGCTCACTTCGTCCAGTCCGATCCGGCCATTGCGGGTTGCGTTTTGAAGTTTGCCAACTCGCCCGTTTTCGGACATGACCGCGCCGTCGTGTCATTGCGAAAAGCGGTGATCGCTCTGGGTGCGATTCGCGTGCGCGACCTGGTGCTGGGTTTCTCGCTATTGCAGTCCCGACAAAATGCAAACTGCGGCAGTTTCGACCTGCAAAGGTTCTGGTCAAAATCACTTGCGATTGCGATTACCAACCAGGAACTGGCTCCGCGCGCCAAGATCTCGCCGGATGAAAACTTTACCATCGGGCTCTTGTGCTCGATTGGCGAATTGGCCGTGGCGGTGCTTTATCCGGACGCCTACAGCGAGATTTTGGGGCAGTCGGCGGTCGATCTTCTGGCCCTGGAAAATCAGCGCTTTGGTGTCGACCACCGGGAGTTGAGTGCGAAGCTGTTGGAAGAATGGGGGTTGCCCGAGTTCCTGATACGCGCTGCCTATCATCATGAGCGCCCCGACGATGCGGGATATTCAGAGGGTTCACGCAACCAGATGCTGGCACTGTCCCTGCATTTCGCGCTCAAGATGGCCGAGATCTGCACCGCCAGAGAGAGCGAACGCTGGAATCTGCTGCCGCAGCTGGTCACCGTTGCGGCCAGGCTTGGCATGGCGTCGGACGAGATGACGGCGCTGGCCGACCGGGTTGTTGCCGGTTGGCAGGAGTGGGGACGCGCGCTGGAGATTCGGACCCAGGAACTACCGGCCTTTGCCGATCTGCTCGCCGCGTCGCCGCCCTCTTTGCAGCAAAAAGCTGACGAGGGTTGCGTCGATCCCTACCCGGCGGTCCCGGCTACTGTGCTGCTGGTAGGCAACATTGCCGAGGGCCCGGATGACGTAGGTCCCCTGCTTGAATTGCCCGGCCGGGAAATCAGAAAGGCGAGAAACTACAAAGAGGCACTCGTCGTCGCCCAAAGTGATTCACCGCAGATTGTTCTGTCCTATCTGGACCGCGACAGCATCACCTTGTGTCGGTCCCTGCGCGAGAATCCGGCCAGCCGGGACAATTACGTCATCCTGGTGGCCGGCGCGGACGAAGAGGAGCAGTTGAACGAGGCCATGAATTCAGGCGCAGACGATTTCCTGATCAAGCCTTTCAACGTCAACACCCTGAATCTGCGCCTGCGCAGCGCACAGCGCGTGCTTGACCTCAGAAATGAGATTTGGCGCGAACGGCGTGGCGTCATGCGCACAGCCGATCTGTGGGCCGTCGAGCAGCGCCGTCTGATGCTCTCGGCGATGACCGACCCGCTGACCAAGCTGCCGAATCGGGGCCACGGCGAGGATTACCTTTCGTCGGAATGGACCTCCGCCGCGGTCAGCGGAAAACCGCTGGCGTGCCTGATGATAGACCTCGATTTTTTCAAAAGCGTCAACGACCGCTTTGGGCACGACGCCGGCGACGCGGTGCTGCTGCAGATCTCCAACCTGATCAAGCACGGTCTGCGCAGGCAAGACCTGGCCTTTCGCTATGGTGGTGAGGAATTCGCCGTGATCTGTTCAGGTGCCAACGAATTTACCGCGCTGCAGATTGCCGAGCGCTTCAGAAATTCGGTCGAGAAGGACATCTTTTCGCACAAGAGTCAAGTCATACCGATCTCCATCAGCGTCGGCGTCGGCGTCATGAATCCCAGCCAAGTGGGTCATATGGATCTGCTGCGGGAAGCAGACCAGGCCCTGTACCGGGCCAAGCGGGGCGGACGCAATCGGGTGGAAAGCTGAAGCGGGCTCAGCAAAAGGCGCCGGCTCTCTCGCGATTCACTCGCTTGATGGCCGCCACATCAATGATCAGCGCCACGCTGCCATCACCCAGAATCGTCGCCGCTGAAATGCCGGGCACCTTGCGGTAATTGGTTTCAAGGTTTTTCACCACCACCTGATGCTGGCCCACCAGCTGATCGACCAGCAGCCCAAAGCGCGTTCCTTCAGCCTGCACGATGACCACGATGGCTTCGGTTGGATTGTGCACGGCATCGTCGATGTCGAAGAACTGGTGCAGTTCGATCAGTGGCAGGTATTCGCCGCGGACATGCAGCACCTGCTCTTCGTTGCGCACAATGTGCAGATCCTTCGCCAACGGCTGCAGGGACTCGATGACGTAACTCAGCGGCAGGATGTAAATCTCGGCTCCGACCTTGACCGACATGCCATTCAGAATAGCAAGCGTCAACGGCAGAACAATCTTGATGCTGGTACCGGCGCCCAGCACTGAAGAAATCTCGACATGGCCGCCCATCGAATAGATGTTGCGCTTGACCACATCCATGCCGACGCCGCGGCCTGAAACATCGGTCACAACCTCTGCCGTCGAGAAGCCTGGCGCAAAAATCAGTTGCCAGACCTCGCTGTCGGAAACGGTGTCGCTCAAAACTATTCCCTGCTTGGCGGCCTTGGCCAAGATTTTGTCGCGTGGCAGTCCAGCTCCATCATCCTTTACCTCGATCACGATACTGCCACCCTGGTGCTGGGCCGAAAGCGTCAGCTTGCCCACCGGGTCCTTGCCAACAAGGGCACGTTGCTCAGGGTTCTCGATGCCGTGATCCAGACTGTTACGCACCAGGTGCGTGATCGGATCGATGATGCGCTCGATCAGGCTTTTGTCGAGTTCGGTTTCTTTGCCAATGGTGACCAGCTGCACCTGTTTGCCCAGCTTGGCCGAGAGGTCGCGTATCAGGCGCGGAAAGCGGCTGAACACATAGTCCATCGGCATCATCCGTATCGACATCACCGATTGCTGCAAATCTCTGGCATTGCGCTCCAGGTGCCCCATGCCGCTGAGCAGACGCTCATTGAGCACCGGATCCAGCAGGGAGGCGGTTTGCGTCAGCATCGACTGCGTGATCACCAGTTCACCCACCAGGTTGATGATTTGATCCACTTTCTCAACATCGACCCTGATCGAATTGGACTCCTTGCTGCTAGCAGTTGCCGCTGCGGCAGGCGCAGCTGCAGCGGGCAGCGCTACTTTGTGCGCCGCTGGCGGGTCGGCAGCAATCGGCGCCGCAGCCACTGGCACGGCCGCCACTTCCTGAGTGATTTCAATCTGATCGGCTTCAATGATGAAACAACTGACGGCAATGATGTCGTCGACATCGCAACTGGTTTCCAGCCACAGGGTCAGGCTGTCATCGGTCTGGCTTTGAGACTTGACTTGACCCAGATTGCCCAATTCCTCGCTCAGCAATTTCTGGTCGCTCTCGGAGACTTTGGAGAAGTGCACCTTGAGGGATGAACCCGCAGCAGGCGCAGCAGCAACTTTGGATTCCAGCGGCGGCGCGGCTAGCGGCGCCGCAGCGGCGCCCGCATCAGCTTCCAGCGCCAACTGCTTCAACACGCCGCAGATGCGTTCGACCCCTTTGGGCTCGGGCTCTGCGCCCTCGCGGTAGGCCGCTATCTGTTTTTGCAACACATCCTTGGTTTCCAGGAATATGTCCATCATGCGGGTTGTCAATTTCAGCTCGCCATGGCGCGCCCGATCCAACAAATTCTCCATCAGATGCGTGGTATTGGTCAGCGCCACAAAAGCAAAAGTGGCAGCGCCGCCCTTGATGGAATGCGCGGCCCGAAAGATCGCATTCAGTTGCTCGCTGTCGGGTGAGTGCGGGTCGAGGCCCAACAAAAGCTGCTCCATATCGGCCAGCAACTCGTCGGCTTCTTCAAAGAACGTTTGGTAGAACTGGCTGGCATCCATGGGGTATCTTCTTCCTTATGAGACCTGACGTTTAGGCGGAGGCAGCGGTGGACTCACCACCGGAACCTTGACTTCACCCTGCTGAGCCGCACCCGCCTTGCTGTTCGCAATCGCGCTGTTGGCGTTCTCGATGTCTTGCTGCGTGCGGCGATTCAGAACCACAATGCTGATGCGGCGATTAACCGCTGCATGCGGGTCATCCTTGTTCAAATGCATGCTGGACGCAACGCCCATGATGCGCAACACCTTCTTGTCTTCCATACCGCCGCCCACCAGCTCGCGACGCGAGGCGTTGGCCCGGTCGGCCGACAACTCCCAATTGCTATACGACTTGTCGCCCTGTGCGTACTGTGTCTCGTCGGTGTGTCCGGACAAAGTCAGTTTGGTCGGCTGATCGTTGAGCACCGTCCCGAGCTCACGCAGGATGGTGCGCATGTAAGGCGCAACCACGGCGCTGGAGCGGCTGAACATGGGCCGGTTGCTGCTGTCGACGATCTGAATCCGCAAGCCTTCCGGCGTGATGTCGATCAGGAGTTGCGGGCGAAACTGCTTGAGCACCGGACTCGCTTCAATCATTTCATCAAGACGTTTTTTCAGATCCTCCAAGCGCTTGCCGTCCTCGGCGTCACTCGCGCCATCACTTTTGTTTTCATTCGGGTCCGCAATTTCTTTCGGTGCACCCTGTTGCTGGGTCGGATCGGCACCGCCTGGAATCACACCGCTGCCGACGCTACTTTTTTGATTCCCGGTCAGCGCCTCTTTCAAAGGCATCTTGAAGTGATCGGCAATGCCCGCCAGTTGCTGCGGCGATGCCGACGCCAACAGCCACATCACCAGAAAAAATGCAAACATCGCCGTCATGAAGTCGGCGTAGGCAATCTTCCAGGCACCGCCATGATGCCCGCCGGCAATGACCGGGCGTTTGATGACGATGCGGGGAGCGGCTTCAGTCATGACAATTCACGCTGCCGCGCTTTAGCGCTTCTTGACTTCGCGCACATGTCCGTCCAGTTCCATGAAGCTCGGGCGCTCGGTGGAGCAAAGAATCTTTCGACCGAACTCGACTGACAACTGCGGTGCATAGCCATTCAGGTTGGCGGTCAAAGTGACTTTGATGCACTGATAAAGCTTGAGCGACTCGGCCACTTTGTGTTCGATCAGCGACGCCAGCGGAGCAACAAAACCGTAGGCCAGCAAAACGCCGAGAAAAGTCCCGACCATGGCGTGCGCAATCAGGGCGCCCATGACCGACGGCGGCAAATTTGCAGAGGCCAGCGCGTGCACCACGCCCAGAACCGCGGCCACAATGCCAAGCGCCGGCAAGGCATCGGCAACGCGCGCCAGACTGTGTGCCGGCACCAGCGCCTCTTCCTTGAAGGTGTCGAGCTCGTGCTCCATCAATTGCTCGATCTCGAACGGGTCGGTATTGCCGCTGACGATCAGGCGCAGATAGTCGGTCAGAAATTCCATCACCCGCTCGTCACCCAGAATCAGCGGATATGGAACGAAGATGGCACTGTTTTTTGGATCGTCAACGTCGGACTCCAGCGCCAGCATGCCCTCCTTGCGCCCCTTTGAAAGCAGCACATAGAGCAGCGCCAAAAGCTCCATGAAAAGTTCCTTGTCATGCTTCTCCGATTTGCGCAGCAATTTTGGTAGCTGCTTCATCGTGGCGCGTATAGTCTTCATGTCGTTGCCGGCAACGAACGCACCGAACGCGGAACCGCCGATGATCAGGAATTCGAGAGGTTGATAGAGCGCACCAAAATGCCCCCCCATCAGCGCGTAACCGCCGAACACCGTCGACAAGACGATCACATAACCAATAATGACGAGCACGCAAGGTCCTCAACTAGGCGCGAGCCCCATTCATCACATCCGCGAGCCATTGCGACGATGACTTCGCGGCGGTCTGCGCTTGCACGGCAACCGGCACTTTGAGCACATCGGGTTTAACCTGGCGCGTCTTGCCGGCACGCGACGGTGGCCGGCACAACACACAAACATAATTGTGTTGCGGCTCGTGCGCGTGGGCAACAAACTGACCGGAGCAGCGAGTGCAGGAGCTCAGCTGCAGCATTTTGCTGTCAAAGAAGCGCACCAGGGTCCAGGCCCGCGTGAAGTCAAGCTCGGGTTTGACCTCTTGGCGTTCGACCTGCTCCAGATAAAGTCCGTAGCTCTTGATGATGGCTTCAAGTCGGGTGCAGCCGCCCTCGGTCACCATGAAGCGGTAAATGCCGTAGAACATCGAAGAATGAATGTTCGACAACCAGGTCATGAACCAGTCAGTGGAGAACGGCAGCAAACCTTTGGGCGGCGATGCGCCCTTGATCTCTTTGTACAGCTTGATCAACCGGTCACGGCTCAGCGTAGTTTCCGCTTCCAGAAACTGCAGGCGCGCGCCCAGCTTGATCAGATCCACCGCCAGATTTATTTCATGCGCTTCATGAATGACGCTTTTAGAAGTCATGTTGCACCCACCGATCAAAATGTGAGGAAAACCCAGGCGCAGCGCGCCAACCGCAGCCCTGTCAGACTGCGGCAACTTTTTGAGCACCGAGAAGAATGCTGGTATGGGCCTGGCGCAAGGACGAAATGGTTCCGCCTTGCGTCAGCGCCGTCAGAATCGGTGGATCATCAACACGGAAACGCGCCAGAAGCCTGCTGGAATTGGCCAACCTCATGATTTGCGTCAGCGACAGATTGCTCACCAGCTCGGCCAGTTCGCGGCTGATGCCAAGGCGGAACATGGCAACCTCGACGTCCTCTTTGACCAGACGCTGCGCCAACAGCAGGTAATTCAGATTCAGTTCACCAATTTCATCGGTTGTGTCAGTCGCTCTCATCTCATTCTCCAACGTTTATGCAGGCTTGCTGGTAATCGAACCACAGAAAACAAATTTGCAATTCGTTTTTCTGTTGAATGAACTCTAAGGCCTGCTTGTCAACAACTCATCAACGAGTTGTTAACGAAACAGAAGTAATTTTTTGTAAGCGACTTTTTTTCGATCTATTGATATTTATCAACCTTTGCTACCGCAATGGTTCCGGTCTTGTCAAGTTGGTACAACCAGGCCAGCACCTCGGCCATCGCCAGGTAGAGCTGGGGCGGAATCTGGGCGTCCAGATTCACATTCATCAGCAGCTTCACCAGGTCTGGCGAGCTATGTACGTAGAGACCGGCCTCGCGCGCTCTCTGCACAATCGCGTCGGCCACCGCGCCGTAGCCTTTGGCCACCACGATAGGCGCCTTGGCCTTGTCGGCATAGGAAACGGCAACGGCGCTGGAGCGCTCGCGCGGCAGCATTGCCGCTGCGCCGTCTACAGTTGTTTCAGAGGGTAACATCGGCGCCCCCCGAATCCGCTGGCGCTACAGGCACTGCCGGCATTGCCTCTATCTGCAAGCCTGTGAGTTGCAAGCCCTGGGTTTTGAGCTGTTGCGCGAGCTCGTCCTGACCCATGCCAAGCAGCGACTGGGTGGCTTCTTCACGGGCAGCCATTCGCAGTTGCAGTTGGTCACCCACCAGGCTCAGGCGCACCTCCACCGCTTTGAGTGTCGGCAAATCAATGACCAGTCGCGAGTTCCAGGCCGGCTGCGCTGCGGCCACTTCGGCGCCAGCCGCTTGGTCACCTTGTTCCTGTTGAATCTCCCAGTTCAGGCTGGCCCCCGGCCAGGCTTGGCCGCTCCAGCGAAACACCGGCGTCGCCAGCAAGTCGAGCTGCTGGCGCACCAGGGCCATGGCGTCGAGGTGAATACCAGCGCTCGTCAAAGCGCTGCTGCGAGCGGCGTCCGGGGTGGTTGAGGATGTTTTTTCTGCGCTGGTCGCGCCCTGTTCAAGACGCGCTTGCGGCTCCTGCTTCAACTGCTCCAGCGTGCGTTCTCCGGAGGCGAACTGCCTCAGATGCGATTCGTAAAACAGCCCGGAAGTGGCAACCACCTGACTCATGCTTGCCGCCAACTCAGCCACCGCTGGCGGCTGGGACCCGGGCCACAGCGGCTTGACTCCTTGAACCTGCCCTTTGGAATCGTCCACCTGTTGCAGCACGGCATCAAGTGCCCTGACAGCAACGCTGAGTGTGAGCGTTTCATTCTGCTGCAGCAGCAGCGCAGGGGCAGCGGCACTGCCTTTGGAACCGAGCGTGCTGTTGATCTGCAGGGCAGCCGCCGTCTGCAACCGGGCACCGAGTGAAGGCAGTCGAATGTCATTGCTCAGTTGCTGAATGTTGGACACAGCACCCGGGTCTGAGACCTCGAGCGCACTCTTGAGCGGCACCAGATCGACGCGCTGCGACAGCCGCGTGGCCAGCAGCGTATCGATCAGGGGCGTGATGCCGCTCATGGCCAGACCTCATTGAAACTGGCTGTAAGCGCTGTGAAGATTTTGCTGCTGCTCCAGCGTTCTCAGGGCCTCCCCAAGGCGCGCCAACTCCGGCGTGACAATGTCATTGAGCTCGTTGTAATTTGGAATGATGCGCCCGAGCAGATGATGTTTGCGCTCGGACTGCGCCTGGCTCAGCGGCAGCAGCGGCTCGATCACCTGCAGGCGCTCCACCGCTTCGCTGTAGCGGCTCTCCAGCGCCGGCAGCGCGCCCCACTGCCCGTCGCGCACCAGCGACAACATCTGGTCGGTCAGGCTGGCGGCCTGTTCATAGCAATGCATCACTTCACTTTGCGTCGCCATCTCAGGCTCCTGCAGAAAAGCGCTTCGATGTCGCAATGCTGGGCATTTCGGCAACACGGCCCGGCTGGTGCGGATCAATCTCGCGCCAGGCCGAACTGATGTTTCCCAGCAAACGCAGGGCCTCGTCCAGCAGCGCCGTTTCGTTGCGCAGATTGGCCTGCAACAAGCGCTGCGTGATGTAGTCGTAAAACGCCGAAAGATTGGCCGCCAGCTTGGCCCCTTCCGCGCCACCCGATTCGGGGTCCAGACTGGCTTTCAGTCCGTTATCGACTATGTTGATGGCTTTTGAGATGGCCAACCCTTTGGCGCTGATTTCGCCCGTGCTCATATGGTGCCGCGCCATCGTGATCGCCGTCTCGGCGCCATCGAACAGCATGGTGATGAGCTGATGCGGCGTTGCACTCATGGCGCTGCTCTCGGCGCCGATTCGGGCGTAGGCGCTGGCGCCCATGCTGTAGGAGTCGTGTGGTGTGTACATGGCATGGTTCCTCTATTCCTCAATTCTTGCTTGCATTCATGGAGGTGAATTGCTGGGTAAGGTAGCTGGTGGTTGAACTCATCTTCGACATGATCAGGTCAAGCTGCGTAAATTGCGCGCGGTAACGCGCCACCTTGGCGTCCACGCTGACTTGCATCGAGGCGTACTGCGTATCCAGCGACTTCAGCGTGGATTTGACACCGGTGGTGGCGCTGCTGAGCTTGCCGTCGGTTCCGGTAAAGGTATCCACCAACGCCGTGAGTTGTGTGCCGAAACCGGTCGTGCCGCCAGCAGTGCCGGCAAACAGTTTCTCCACGGCATCGCGCTTATCGGCAAAGGCGGTCTTGAACTTGCTGGCGTCCAGCGCCAGCGTACCGTCTTTCTGAAAACTCACACCCACATTGCTCAACATGGTGAGGCTGCCGGTCTGCGGCGTATTCAGCGCCGAGCGAATGCTGGTCTGAATGGTGCGCAGGGTCGAGTCACCGACCAGGGCCGCGCCGCTTTTCTTCGACGCGTCATATTTAGTCAACTGGGTAGCCGTGCTTTGCAAGGCGTTGTAGGTGGTGACAAAGGCATTCACTGCGGTTTCAACCGAGGCTTCGTCGCGGCTCAATGTCAAGGTGCTGCTGCCTGGTTTTGCCAGCGTCAGCGTGACGCCCTGCACCGCCTCTTTCACCGTGTTGGTGGAGGAGGTGATGCTGACGCCGTTGACTTTGAGCGCGGCATTGGCGGCGGCACTGGTTTGCTCCAGTCCTGTCAAGCCATTGTGGTTCAGCAAACCCTGCAAGCTGATCAAATCGGAAGGCGGCGGGTCGGTCGGCGGATCAGCCGGATCGGCTACCGCAATGCGCATGCTCGACGCGACGCCGGTCTGTGTCGACTTCAACACCAGGCGATAGGGGGAGGTGCCGCCATCGTTGACGATGCTGGCCGTCACGCCCAAATCGGTCGTGGTGTCCAAGGCCGCCTTGTTGATCGCATCGCGAATACCTTCCAGCGTGTTATTGCTGCTGTCAAGGGTGATCGAACGGGCGGTGCGAGTGCTGTCGGCGACAAAAGTGCCAGCAGAAATATTTCCAAAATCAATCGTCACCTTGCCGCTGCCCATGGCCGTCGTGACGCTGGCGCGCCCCGTGGTGGCGAGCGACTGGGCGCTGGCCAACTTGGTTACCTCAATGGCGTAATCGCCCATCGTCCCGCTCGTTGAAGCGCTAGCGCTCAGCACGTCGGAGGCGCTGGAAGTCGTTTTGACACCCTGGAACAAAGTGACATCGGACAGTTTCTTCGCCGCTGCCTGGAAATTGCTCAAGGCATTTTGCAAAGTGCCGTAGGCCGACAATTTGGCAGTGAAGCTGACTTGCCGCTTTTGCAACACGACCAGCGGCTGACTCTCGGATGCAGACAGCTTGTCGAGCAAACCGCTCAAATCGAGGTTCGATCCGACGCCCAGGCTTGATATTGATGACATGCTGGTTCCCTGAAGAGGTCAAGCTCTGATTTGTTGCAACATTAAACCTTCTGGCTCACCAGAAGACCCTGCAATTTTCCCAGGACTTTAGAGACTTCAATCATTTCTTCAGAAGGCATTTGACGAATCACCTTGCCGGTCTCAACGTCCACTACCTTGGCAATCATGATTTTTGCTTCCTTGTCGAATTCAAACTGGACACCGATGTGCGCCATTTGCAGAGTCTGGTTGATCTCCTTCAGCGCGGCGTTGGTCTGCTCCGGCGTGGCCTTGGCAACTTCCTTCTGCTTTTGAACAGCCGCTGCATCGCGAACACGCAGCGCCTCATTGGCTGCCTGCGACTTCTGCAATAGCATGGCGGGCTCGCGGCGGGAGCTTTCCGTTGGGGAGATCACAGAGGCAATCATGACTTTATCTCCGGTTAAACCGCCAGGCTCTCAGGCCTGGCACCGTCTGGTAATACTTACAGGCAGGACACCTGGCAAACCACCATCAATCAGTTTATCGGCCAGATCCGGGAAAACCTTTAGGGCTGAACGCAAAAAAATTCAAAAACCAACCCGACATCCAGTTAACCTCTTACCTCAACAGCGACAGCACACCTTGCGTCGTCTGGTTCGCCTGGGCCAGCACCGAGGTACCGGCTTGTTGCAGAATCTGGGCCAGTGGTGATTTAACTACCTGTTCCTGATTGCAGCGGCATGAACTCATCCCGCATCGCTGACAAAAAGGATTCCGCCTGTTCGACCATTTCCCGCGCATCACTCATTTCAACCGAATCACCTTTGTAATCGGCAACCAAACGAATCTCTTCCGCTCGCTTCAGCAACCGTCCCATGTCCTTGGAGATAGGTCCGTTCTTAATCAGATGCTCGCTGAAAGCATTGATAAGGCCACTATGTGTTCTACCTATTTCCGGCCGAACTGGTGCGCCCGACGCCAACAACGCAGCGCGGGCAGCATCAAACATGGCGTAGTAGGCGCGATTGCATGCGCCGTCCACATCATCCAAGCCAAGTTAAGCTCTTGCCGAAGAACAGGCTCGTTCAGCCTTTGCCATCAACGCTGCTGGTGTTAGCTGATTGCTCACAACCGGACCCCCTCTCTGGCGATGCTTTGAAGCAAGGCCGGGTTGGAATAGTGCTCCGGATGCTCCCATTCATCAAGCCACACCGGCAGCGCAGAGATGTTGATTCCAGTTTCAAGCAGCACGTCAAAAGCCACATCTGACATTGCCAACTTGGTAGACAAAAACCGCTGATGTTCGCCGCTTAGAAGAACAGCAACATCGGCGTCACTGTCGCAATAGTGTGTTCCACGGGCGCGACTGCCATAGACGATTGCCCCTACCGGCTCAAAGCGACCGGCAATCAAAGAGATGAAGCGACGAACAGCAAGTTCAGTTTCATGGTCAATGTGGTTCATGGTGGTAGGCATGGATGAGATTTGAACACTTGTCACGTGACGACTTGAATCGTTTCCTTGCAAAGTGGGCATCATCTTAATCCGGATCTGGCTTACGTCCAAAAAGTGCGTACCTCAAAAGAGACCACCGCCTTTGCTTCATCCGTCGGCTTACGCCTGCTGGCTAAGCCGACCTATAAGAGTCGGGCCTGCACGAATCAACGGCGCCCAAGTGAAAACCCGACCTGCACCATAGGCACAGATCGGGTTTCAAATGAACCCCTGGTCGGGGCGGAACCGTAGGTCGGGTTAGCCTCTTACCTCAGCAGCGACAGCACACCTTGCGTCGTCTGGTTCGCCTGGGCCAGCACCGAGGTGCCAGCTTGTTGCAGAATCTGCGCGCGGCTCATGTTCGACACTTCCGTTGCGTAGTTCGCATCTTCAAAGCGTGAGCGTGACGACGTCAGGTTGTTGATGGTGGTGCCCAGATTCGAGATGCCATGCGGCGCGAGCTGATGCACGTTGGCCCTTCTGCGAAGCTTTTATGCAAAGTAGGCCAACTCAAGCTGCTTCGCGCAAGGTCTTCTTAATGTCGATTTCGTCGTAGGGCACATGCAGCTTGCGCTGCTGAATCTCGATGAGCCCGAGCTGAACCAGCCGCTGCACATCATCGTAAACGTTACGGTAATCGCGCTCCAGCTCGCAAGCCAGTTGGCGAATGCTCAGTCCCTCATGCAAGGCCGTATATTCCAGCAAACCCATGCGCTTTTCTGTCAGCGTCGCATGCAGTTGGCGGTAACTGGCAAAGTGCAGTTTGGGCTTGGCCGCTGGCTGCGCGATGCCGGCATCCACCTCTGCTGCCCAGGCCAACAGAGCCGCTTGCTCTGCACGGGGATCTATCACGTCAATTTCGATGCGTTTCATTTGATTTCTCCAGAAAGCCGTTCCACGTCCAGCGCGAAGTCCTTGAGCAACTGAACCAGCGAAGTAAACTTATAACTGGTCTCCAACTCTGGCACCCCAACGTGCCGATGGTCGCCTTTGCCCGATTCGTTGTCATAGCGCACGATGGTCTGGCCATCCCGTCCACAGTACAGCCGGTATTTCAGTCCATGGAGCCGGTCTGCCTCGGCCTGAGGTAGTTGCCAAATCTTGCGCTGAATGACCCTCCCGTCTTGCAGGACCATCTTGCTATCCAGAATGAGAGTAGCTTTGGGTCTGGCTGCCATGATGGCATTTTATACCATCAGCTTCTCTGTGCCTTACGCCTGCTGGCTAAGCCGACCTACAAGGGTCGGACCTGCGCGAATCAGCGGCGGGCCATAAGAAAACCCGACCTGCGCCATAAGCACAGATCGGGCTTCAAGTCAGCCCCTTGTCGGGGTTGAACCGTAGGTCGGGTTAGCCCAAAGGGCCTAACCCGACATCTACTTTGATGCTTAACGCAGCAGTGACAACACGCCTTGCGTCGTCTGGTTCGCCTGCGCCAGTACCGAGGTACCAGCCTGTTGCAGAATCTGCGCGCGGCTCATGCTCGAGATGATCGAGTCAAACCGGTTTTGCACGCCGCCCCGTAACGGCCATAACGTAGCTTTTGAGCTACCATTCAAACATGTACGAACTGCGGCATTACTCCAGTCTCAATGGTCAAGACCTGTTTGCTCAGTGGCTGGACGAGTTAAGTGACCGCCATGCCCAAGCTCGTATTGCCGCACGCTTGTTGCGGCTACAAAACGGCAACTTTGGCGACTGCCGATTTGTCGGCGGTGGCGTCTGGGAGCAAAAGATGAGTGTAAACACAAGACATGATGATTGGCTTTTTGAGCAACTTAAAGAGGCTACATTTGCCGCCGAGTTTCTCAATGCAGCAAGCGAAGACGATGACCCTAAAACCTATTTAACAGCACTCAGAAAGGTCGTTGAAGCGCGCGGCGGTATGGCCTTTATTGCAGGCAAAGCAGACCTGTCACGTGAAACCCTGTATCGAACGCTGTCAGTGCGAGGCAACCCGACCATCAAGACGCTCACAGCGGTACTAAAAGCCACCGGTTTGAAGTTTGGCATCACGGCAGGTGCCGGGGTCTGAACGTCAGGTTGCCCCAAAAGCAAACCCGGCCTGCGCTGGTGGCGCCGGCCGGGTTTTGGTTTGAACCGTAGGTCGGGTTAGCCTCTTACCTCAGCAGTGACAGCACACCTTGCGTCGTCTGGTTCGCCTGCGCCAGTACCGAGGTACCAGCCTGTTGCAGAATCTGCGCGCGGCTCATGTTCGACACTTCCGTTGCGTAGTCGGCATCTTCAATGCGCGAACGTGACGACGTCAGGTTGTTGATGGTGGTGCCCAGGTTCGAGATGATCGAATCAAAGCGGTTTTGCACCGCGCCGAGGGAACCGCGCTGCGTGTCGACCATAGCAAGTGCTGCGTCAATTGTTGCCAGGTTGTTGGTAGCACTCCCTGTGACGGAGAGCGCAGACAAGCTGAGAGCCGATGAATCCATTTTCGCGAGCGTGATACCAATGGTTTCGCCATCCTTCGCACCAACTTGAATAGTGATCGTTTGAGCCGTACTCATCACTTTTGTGCCGTTGAAGTCGGTTTGTGCCGCAGTGCGGTCAATTTCAGCCAGACGCTGGGTAATTTCAGCTTGGAGTGAGGTTTTGTCTGCCTCAGAGTTGCTGCCATTGGAGGCTTGCACAGCCAGCTCACGAATGCGCTGCAGGTTGGTGTTGATTTCGCCCAGTGCGCTTTCCGTCGTTTGCGCCAGCGAGATGCCGTCGTTGGCATTGCGCGAGGCTTGCGTCAGACCACGGATGTTGGACGTGAAGCGGTTGGCGATCGCCTGGCCGGCGGCGTCGTCCTTTGCGCTGTTGATGCGCATACCGGACGACAGACGCTCAATCGCAGTGTTCAACGCACCTTGCGACTTGTTGAGATTGTTCTGTGTGAGCAGCGAGAGACTGTTTGTGTTGATGACTGAAGACATGATGAACTCCTGATAACAAAGGTTGAGTACTACGGCATACTTGCCGCCACGCTGGCCCTGCTACCTTAGACACGCTGTGCAAGCCACCGTTATTCAGGTTATCGGTCAGCCTGAGCAAAACCTTTAGCCATTTACACAAAATATTTGCTGTCAACCTTGGCTATTTTGTAAGACCTGTTGTCAGCCGCTGCTCCAGTTCCAGCAGATCACGCTGACGCTCTTTGATGCGCCGTGCCGGGTTGCCAGCGTAGATGCCAAAGGCCCTGCAACTCTTGGTAACCAGGCTAAGGGCTCCAATGGCCACACCGTCCTCAATCGTCATGCCTGGCAGGATGACACTGCCACTGCCAACAATGACGTGCTTGCCCAGCATCACATCTGCAGAAACGACACCTGTATATTCATGCGGAACGGTCGGGTTGGTCATGGTTGCGCCAGAATAGTCATCGCTGCTGGAGTAGATTGCCACTCGGGACGACAGGCCGCTGAAATCAGACATCGTGATTTTACCGGCACCGATCAAAGTGCAACCAACCGCGATATGAACATAGCGCCCGATATCAATACCACCCATACCAGCTGCCAAAACGCAGAAATCGTCAATTCGCACGTTATCGCCGATTGAAATCATTGCGCAGTTATAGAAAGAGGCATGACCCGAAATCATGACGTTCTTGCCCACGCTCGCGAAGCCCATGCTGTCTATCGCTTCACGGCTTAGGGCCACGGTTACTGCCCCCCTATCAACTCAATGACGCGCTGCTGGTCAGACTGCGACAACGCCGGATATATCGGCAAGCACATCACCTTTTGCGCTGCAGCGCTCGCCACCGGCAGGTTATCCCGATGCGCCGACGGCAAACCGCGGTACATCGGGAAATCGGTGATCAGTGGGTAAAAATAACGACGCGCAAAAATGCCGTGCTCCTTGAGATTCTGATACAGGGCGTCGCGGCTGAGCGGGTAATCTGCCTCTATCAGAATAGGAAAATACGAATAGTTGGCAACTTCTTCGCCGCCGTCCTGCAGGCAACGAATGCCCTTGACGTCTTTGAGCAATGCTCGGTAAGTCGCGTCTATTTCTTTCCGGCGCGCCAGCGCGGCATCAACATGTTTGAGTTGCAGCATTCCGAAAGCGGAATTGAACTCGCTCATCTTGCCATTGATGCCGGGTGCCACTACCGTCACTTCATCGACAAAGCCGAAATTCTTAAGATGATCAATGCGTTGCTTCGTTTTGGCGTCCGGACAAACGATGGCGCCACCCTCAAAGGTGTTGAACACCTTGGTGGCGTGAAAGCTCAGCACCGACAAGTCACCGTAATTGAGCACACTGCCACCATGGCACTGCACACCAAAGGCATGCGCCGCATCGTAAATCACGCGCAGGTTGTAGTTGTCAGCAATCTTCTGGATAGCTTCCACATCACACGGGTGGCCGTAGCAGTGCACGGGCATGATCGCCGTGGTCTGCGGCGTGATAGCCGCTTCGACCTTGGCCGGATCCAGGTTAAGGCTGTCCGGGTCTACATCCACAAATACAGGTTTGATGCCATTCCATAAGAGCGAATGCGCTGTCGCTACAAATGAGTACGGCGTGGTGATGACTTCGCCTGTGATGCGCAGCGCTTGCAGCGCCGTCACCAGAGCCAACGTACCATTGGCAAACAGAGCCAAGTGTTTAACCCCCAGATATCCGCACAACGCCTGTTCTAGCTGCTGGTGAAATGGGCCGTTATTGGTCAGGATTTTGCTGGCCCATATTTCTTGCAGATAGGGAATGAACTCTTTCAGTGGAGGCAAATGGGGTTGCGTCACATAGATCGACACCCTTTCAGTAGAATTTTTCATTGCCCTACTTCTTGTGTCGTCTGCTCGATATCTGATCGACTCACTTCAAAAGATGCAGCCGACAAGCCTGCGCACCAACGTTGCCACATGATGCGCAGGGCACGTTCCAGGCCAGCGGCAATCAACGCGGGTTGCCCCAGAGCCGAATCCTCAAAGCGTTCGCGCAGCCCAGCCCGCAGGCGCGCTAGCTCAGGCAAGCGATCGGCCCAGATCAGTCCCGTTCGCACAAACTCCCTTGCGTCGGGCACAACAAACTCGCTTAGTCCAACATGCCCGAGAATCCAGGCCCCAGCGCGACCGGCCGGCGTTGTCCCATCCATCGTGAGCGTGGGTACTCCCATGCTCAGCGCATGGAGGGAGGTAGTGCTGCCGTTATAGGGAAAGGCGTCGAGGCAGATATCTACCTGATGATGCAGCAGCAGATAGTCCCCCATGCTGGCACGCGAACGAAAGTCAAGACGCTGCGGTGTAATTCCTTCGTCAGCAAACCAGTCAATGAGAGTCTGATACTGACCCTGTTCAGGCAACCCGCCCAGCAACATGCGCGAAGTGGGTACGGCACGTAGGAGTTGCGCCCATAGCGCGATCACGGCCCTACTGAGTTTGTTACGTCGATTGAAACTGCCAAAAGTTATAAACCCCTTCGTTAATGCTGGCAATTCGTTAACTGGCGGCGCGTCGCTGCTCCGCTGAAATGGGGCAAGTGCCGGCAAATACACCAGCTTTTCGATGAACTGACTTTCGAATTGCTCCAACGGTGTAAAAAATCGGTCGCTCAGGTAGTAATCCATGCTTTTCAGACCAGTGGTGCCGGGATAGCCTATCCAGCTGACCTGCACTGGTGCGGGTTTGCGGGCAAAGCACAAAAGCCGGTGAAGTCCGGTATGGCCGGACAAGTCGATCAAAATGTCGATACGGTCCGACCGAAACTTGTCAGCCAGGTCAGCGTCAGTTAGATTTGAAATTGTGTGCCAGTGCCGCACGTGGGTGCGCAGGCGCTGACTATAAGCGTCTTCTTTAGGATGGTTGAAATAAGTGTGAACCGACAAGTCGGCATGGCTGGACAACAGCTTCAGTATCGGCTCAATGTACGAAGCTACAGGATGACCACGCAAGTCACCGGAAACGAAACCAATCTGCAGACAGCGTTCTGGGTCACGCAAGTTACTGTGCGCCTGCCAGTGCCTGCTCAGCGTCGCTTCAACCCGTTCGCCAAAGCGACAATGCTCGACGAAAAGGTCTGAAGCGCTCACCGCTTCGTTGTGGCTCAGGCAGAATAGCAAACCGCTGCGCGACAGGGCATCGTCCGGCAGAAGCGGCAGCGCCCGCCGATAACATGCCTCCGCCTCCGTCAACCGTCCCTCTTGCTGCAGCAAGGTCCCCAGATTTTTGTGGGCCTCACCATTCGCCGGATTGATCTCCAGCGCCTGCCGAAAGCTACTTTCTGCAGCCGGCAGTTGGTCTTGGGCATGCTGTAATGCGCCGAGATTGTTATACCCCTCGTCATACGTCGGATCAATCTCAAGCGCTCTTCGGCAACTCGCTTCGGCCTCTGCGAACCGCCCAAGGTCTTGCAGTACATTGCTTAAATTGGAGTATGCCCGGACGAATGTCGGATTGCTCTGCAACGCCCGCCGATAGTGGATTTCGGCTTCAACGAACCGTCCCTGTGCCCTTCGCATTACACCCAAGTTGTTGTTCAGATCAGCGTCTGCCGGCGCAAGCTCCAGCGCGCGCCGATAGCTTGCTTCAGCCTCGACAAAGCGCCCCAGGTCTTTCAGGACAAGACCCAGATTGCAATGCGTCTGCGCATCCTCGGGCCACAATGCTGCGGCAGTTTGCAAGGGCAGCAGCGCCTGCTCATGCCGCCCTTGAAGCTGGATCGCAGTACCCAAAACTTTCCAGTAAAACCCGTGCCGGGGGAGGCTCTTAACCAGCGAACTGGCCAGCGCCTCGGATTCGGGGAACCGTCCCTGCGCAAAAAGACCCGCCAATTTGCGCAGATCCCGGGAAACAGGCGCTGGCTTACGGATAACTTTGCTTAAAGAGGTTGGTTTGGTCTGGCCCTGCTTCCTGCTGCTGCGCGCAGCGGTCGGCGCGTGCGCTACCGAAACAGATGGCTGAGTGTTCTGATTTGACAGGACAATGTATTGCTGCAACTCCTTGGACAGGGCCTCAACGTTGTCCCCCTGCAAGCCATGTTGCCGCCCCAACGCCAACAGTTGCTGCGCCGCCTCCATTTCATTGGCCTGCGCCATGGCATCGATATAACCCAACCAGTAACGCTCATCATCCTTTCGAGCCTCTAGTGCTATGGCGAAGTGAGGCAAGCCTGCTTGCGCCTCACTTAGCTGTACCGCCATTCGTCCCAACTGATAGTTTGCCTCCGGGTGTTGCGGCTGCACTTCCAGGATGCCTCGATAAAGCGTTTCCGCATGATCGACTTCACCGCACTGGTGGTAGTTCAAAGCCATGCGCAGGGAGGTCTCGACCGCTTGGTCCAACGGGTCCACCGCTGGTGCACTGACCGGCGCTGGAATTTGCTGTGGAGTTGGAAAAATCTTCATGATGGGCAAATGAGTTTGAATAAGGTAGCACGGCCGTTTGCGTTCGATTAGCGCTATTTTTCTTTCAGTTCAGCGAGAAGTTCCAAACTCCTTCCTTCATCTTCAGTCAAGTCGGTGAGAAAGAAATGATTTTGTTGACTGAGCCAACTAAGCGGCTTGTCCCACCAAGCGATTGCCAACAGCGCTTCCCTTACTTTTTCTGAAAAGCGAAACCGAACGAGACGCGCCGGACTACCAACATAGATACCGTAAGCTTCCGAACGAAAGTTGGGTGGTAGAACTGATCTGGCTCCGATGATGCAGCCGTTTTCGATGACGCCGCCGCCTAGCATCATTGCGTCGTCCCCAATCCAAATATCGTTCTTTATGATTGAGTCGGCATATTGGGGAGGTGGCAAGTTGCGAAAACCATCTCCCATAATCGAAAACATGTAGGTAGAGATGGTCCGACTTTCATGCTGTCCATTCAACAAAAAGCGCAGTCTCAAACCTCCGGCCACAAACCGGCCCACCCGCAGGCTTTGATAACCTGCATCGTATTTCACGGTGGATCTGACACCAAAGCCAGAACACCGTCCTATGTAAAAATTCAGCCCGACAGCCTCTTCATCCAACCAATTGCGAAAGAATCCACGGGGGATACAGGTAAATCCGCCCTTTTTGTACCGAATTACTGTGAATTGCTTGGCCCAAGGATGGTTTTCATCAACCCCGAGGTAATCTGATTCCGTATTGACATTCACTTTGACGCCTGCCGCTTTCTTTTGTGCTGATTCAAGAAACCTGCTTTCGGGGCAGCGACCGATACGCCAGCTTTCAGCGATGAGGCATTAATGTTCACGGCGAGTAATTGTGGTTTGAACAAACTAAGTTGAGGCTGGTTATGGAAGGCAGAATAGCAAAGCCAGACATATCCAGATTGAGCTATCTGGTGCCATAAATTCCTTCTGTTCGGGGTCTTGGGTGAGTTCTTTGTATATGGTGTGAACGGCTATCAATAAGCGCGTGAATCTGGCTGCAAAGGATATTGAGTTCAATCCTGAATTGATCGTGCAAGGGGGTGTTGGAAGGAGCCCGAAGGGCGACTGAAGACACCCCCTTGCACGTGGCGCTTGTAAATTGG
>JBBQZA010000020.1:0-23909 GCA_038208175.1 Burkholderiales bacterium | reverse complement strand
TATCGAGCGTCGCCATCAATTCGGCGCCAATCCTGACCCGCAACTCGGTATTGAAACGGTCACGCGGCACAAACACCTGGACCGAGGTAAAACGGCCAAACGGATCGCGACGCAAAAAGATGCGGGTGCGCTGGCGCTCCTGCAGGCGCAAGATGCCCATGGCGTGCTCAGCCAGGGTGGCGGTATCGATCTGGAACAGTTCGTCTCGCGGATAAACGTCCAGAATCGACTGCAGCGATTTCGCAGCATGGCTGTCAGGGACTACGCCGGCGTTATTGAACACATGCGCGACACGACGCCGCACCTTTGGAATTTCACCCACCTGGGCCGAATAAGCGGTCGATGTGTACAAACCCAGGAAGCGTGTTTCGCCGTTCACCTTGCCACTCTCATCAAAACGCTTGACTCCGATGTAATCCAGCCAGGCCGGGCGATGCACGGTGGCGCGTGTCATGGCTTTGGTCAACAACACCAGGTCATCCGACTCAAGCAGGCCGAGCGCGTCTGCCGACAGACAAGTCTCGGGCGTGCGCACCAGACCGCGCAAAATGCCCAGCCCCGAGTCCGCTCGGGCGACCAGGCTGACAAGATCGGCCTCACGCTTCAGATCGTAGTCACGGGCCCCTAGAAAGGTGAAATTGCGGTTCTGCAGCCAATGCAGGAAATCGACTCCCTCCTGCAGACTGTCAGGCGATAGCGCTGAACTTTTTGCAGCATCGCCGACGGCTTGGACCCGCTCCAGCATGGCGCGCCAATCGTGCACCGCTGCGCGCACATCACCCAGCACGCGACTCAATTCCTGCTCCAAACCGAGCCGTTCGGCGGCACCGGGAATGCGGTCGCACTCAACCAGAATGAGCGATTCGATCTGACTTTTATGATCGCCGGCCGTGGCCTTTGTGACATGGTCCGCGTTAATGATTTTTCCGGCTTCGTCGCGCAGCACGCTCATCAGCGGATGAACAATCCAGTGCGCCGTGCGACTGCCGCGGTTGACCGCCATGATGACCGAATCGACCAGAAAGGGCATGTCGTCATGCACAATTTGCACCACGCTGTGCTCACTGACAAAGCCGTCTTCCGCCAGTGTCGGATTGAATACCCTGAGCCTCGCCTTTTGGGCTGCGTGTGGTGTATCCAGCAGGCGCCAGTGCGCATTGGCGATCGCGTACAGGGTTGCTGGACCACGCGCGGCAATCTCGTCCGGGTCGGTGTTCTCAAAATAGGCAGTGACAAAACTGATTTGTCGCTTCGCCTCGGTTCCGCCATGTTGCTGCATGTAGGACAGCAATTCGGCAAGGTGGGAGGGTGTCATAGGATTTCCTCGGGGTCCGGGTAATTACTGCAGACGCCCCTTTAGAGCGAGCGGTAGCGGGAACGGCATTACAGCGATGCCCTCCTCAAGTAGCGATTCGGTATCGGCGGCAGAGGCCTGGCCACGAATGCCACGCTCTTTCGCTTCACCGTAATGGATCTTGCGTGCCTCTTCCGCAAAGCGCTCACCAACGTCATCGGTCTTGGCCACGATTTGACGAGCCATGGACAACCAGGCGGCTTGTCGGGTCTGCTCTGGACTGCCAAGTGATACCAGTTCCTGAGGCTGCTCAGGGTCTGAAGAAGCAGCGCCAAGATTGAGGCGCGGCGCACTCGGTTTTTTGGAAATGAAGGGGTCCCCACAAACCGGGCACTCGATCGCTTCGCGCTTGCGCTGCGCCAGAAAATCGTCCTCTGATATGAACCAGCCTTCAAAAACATGGCCGTACGCACATTCAAGATCGAGAACTTTCATAACACCATTATGCTGTGATAGCGGCTCAAACAGCGGTTTGCCACTGCCATTCCCAATTGCCCGGCGCCTGCGGCATCGATCAGATGGCAATCATCCATCGACCATTGACATCCGCAGAATCAGCTGGTCAGCATCTGAACCACGGCATTGGCACACAAAGCCATCAAGCCGCCTGGCACCAGACCCAGCACCAGCACCAACGCTCCATTGACCGACAAAACGGCACGAACGTCTAACGACGCGGACACCGGATTGGTAATCAGGGGTTCGTCAAAATACATGACCTTGATCACGCGCAAATAATAAAAGGCACCGATCAGGGACATCATGACGGCAAATACGGCGAGTCCGATCTGGAACACCTGACCTGAAGCGATCAAAGCCTGCAGAACCGACAATTTGGCGTAAAAGCCGACCATCGGCGGAATGCCCGCCAAGGAAAAAAGGCAGATCGCCATCACCGCCGCATAGAGCGGACTACGCTGGTTCAGGCCGGCAAAGTCAACTATTTCCTCACTCTCAAAACCCTCTCGGGCCAGCAACATGATGACGCCAAAGCTGGCCAGCGTCGTCAAAACATAAGTGATCACGTAGAACATCGACGAGCTATAGGCATTGGCGGCTGAATTCAAATTGGCATTGCCATTGATGACGCCCGACATCACCCCCAACAGCACAAAACCCATCTGCGAAATCGTGGAAAACGCCAGCATGCGCTTAAGGTTGGTTTGCGCAATAGCTGCCAGATTTCCTATCAGCAGTGAACCCACCGACAGCACGACCAGCATTTGTTGCCAATCGATCGCCAGCGGCAACATGCCCTCGACCAGGAGACGCATCATGATGGCAAACGCGGCCAGCTTGGGTGCGCCGCCGATCATCGCTGTGACCGCCGTCGGAGCGCCCTGATAGACGTCAGGAATCCACATGTGGAAGGGCACGACCCCGAGCTTGAATGCCAGACCCGATACCACAAACACCAGCCCGAAGACCAGTACCTGGTAGTTGACATGGCCCGAGCGGATCGCCCTGAACACCGCATTGACATCAAGCGAGCCGGTGGCACCGTACATCATCGACATGCCGTACAAAAGGAAGCCGGAAGCCAATGCACCCAGCACGTAATACTTCATCGCCGCCTCAATCGCTGTTGCGTTGTCTCGCCGCAGCGCCACCAGCGCATAACTGGAAAGGGTCAGCAATTCAAGGCCCAGGTAGATCACCAGGAAGTTGTTTCCCGAGATCATGATGAACATGCCGAGCAGAGTAAACACACTCAAACTGAATATTTCGCCACCGCGCAACATGCCGCGAACTGCCGCATAGGGGCGTGCATAAACCAGGGTGACCATCACGGCCACTGTGGCAAAGAACTTCAGCCAGTTGCCCATCGGGTCACTCACGACCATGTTGCCGAAACCATAAAGCGTCGTCCCGGCATCGGCGTAGGTGGCCTGCAAGCCTGCCACCACCAGCAAAGTCAGCAGGGTCAGCAAATAGGTACCGGTGCGCTGCGGTGACTTGACTGCCAGATCAGCCAGCGCAATGACGCAGGCCATGACAAGCAGGATGATCTCCGGGTAAACCGAGATCCAACTGAGTTTATCGATCATTTTCTGTTTCTCTATTCAATTTGACCCATTCAGTACGATCAATTCAGCTTGGACAAGGCCACATGCTTGAGCAATTCAGCAACTGAAGTGTCCATGACATCGGTAAACGGCTTCGGATAGATACCCATGTAGAGCACCGCGACGGCCAGCAAGGTCAGCACCAGAAACTCACGACTGCCAATGTCGACCAATTCCTTGACATGGTGATTGGCGACTGGCCCCAGGTAGACACGTTTGAACATCCACAGCGTGTAGGCGGCACCGAAAATCAAGGCACTGGCGGCGGCGAAACCGAGCCAGAAATTGGCTTTGACGGCACCCAGAATCACCATCCACTCACCGACAAAACCGGCGGTTCCTGGGAGGCCGCAATTGGCCATTGCAAACATCAATGCAAAGGCGGTGAATTTCGGCATGGTGTTGACGACACCGCCGTAACTTGAAATTTCACGCGAATGGACACGGTCATACAGGACACCGATCGACAGGAACATGGCGGCAGAGACAAAGCCGTGCGCGATCATCTGCACCAGTCCGCCGGAGACCCCGAGATCATTGAAGATGAAAAAACCAAGTGTGACAAAGCCCATGTGCGCGACCGACGAGTAAGCCACCAGCTTCTTCATGTCTTTCTGCACCATCGCAACCAGACCGACATAAATCACGGCAATCAGCGACAGCGCAATCATCAGCCAGGCCCACTCGCGTGCCGCATCCGGGGCGATCGGCATCGAGAAGCGCAAGAAACCGTAGGCACCCAACTTGAGCATGATGGCTGCCAGCACCGCTGATCCACCGGTGGGCGCCTCGACGTGCACATCGGGCAGCCATGTATGCACCGGCCACATCGGAACTTTCACCGCAAAGGCTGCAAAGAAGGCAAAGAAAAGCAGCGTTTGCGTAGCACCGGCCAGTGGAAGCTTGTGCCACAAAGCCACGTCGAAACTACCCCCCGATTTGGCATACAGGAAGATCAGGGCGACCAGCAGTAACAGCGAGCCCATCAAGGTGTAGAGGAAGAACTTGAAGGCGGCATAAATCTTGTTCGGTCCGCCCCAAATACCGATAATCAGGTACATCGGTATCAGTGTGGCCTCAAAGAAGACATAGAACAGCATGCCATCGAGCGCACAGAAGACTCCGATCATCAAGCCGCTGAGAATCAGGAAGGCACCCATGTACTGGTTGACACGCCTTGTGATGACTTCCCATCCGGCAATCACGATCACCACGTTGATGAAGGCGGTCAGCAGCACAAACCAGAGCGAAATTCCATCCACGCCGAGGTGGTAGTTGACGTTGAAGCGCGGTATCCAGGGCGCCTTCTCGACAAACTGCATGGCAGCGGTGCCCAACTTGAAACCGTCATACAGCGGCAAGGTGACGAGAAAACTGACCAGCGCTCCAATCAGCGCGATCCAGCGCACGGAGCGCGCCTGATCGTCACGACCGAGTGCCAGCAGCACAACACCAAAAGCAATCGGTGTCCAAATAGCCAGGCTCAACAATCCCATTTTTCTTATTCCTAATCAGTTGGGTACAGAGCTTGCCGCATGCGCGCCCGCGGTCTGTCCCGCAAGGTCATCATTTCAGCCATACAAAATACGTCATCAGCACAAAAATACCCAAGATCATGGCCAGTGCGTAGTGGTACAGATAACCCGTCTGTACCCGGCGTACCATACCGGAGACCAGATCGACTACCTTCCAGGAACCGTTCACGAGGCCGCCATCAATGATGTACTCGTCGCCGCCTTTCCAAAGGCCCGTCCCCAGCATCCTGGCCCCGCGAGCCAACACGTTCTCGTTGAACCAATCCATGTAGTATTTGTTTTCAAGCAGCGTGTAGATCGGCTGGAAAGTACGCTTGATGGCCGCCGGCATGGCCGGGTTGATCATGTACATGTAGAACGCCGTTACCACCCCCGCCAGCGCCAGCCAGAACGGCGCCGTGGTCAAAGCATGCAATGCCATTTGCACCGGTCCATGGAACGCCTTGGCCATTTCTTCCAGCCCTGCATGCTTTTCGGCATCGATGAAGATGGCGCCCTTGAAGAAATCTCCGAACAGCATCGGCCCAATGGTCATAAAGCCAATCACCACAGAGGGAATCGCCAGCAGCACCAACGGCACCGTAACAACCCAGGGCGATTCATGTGGCTTTTGCTTCTCTTCGTGGTGGCCATGGCCATGCCCGTGGTGGGCATCGGGATTCTGATCGAAGCGCTCCTTGCCGTGGAACACCAGAAAATACATCCGGAAAGAATAGAACGCTGTCACAAAGACGCCCGCCAGAACCGCAAACGACGCAAACCCGGCGCCCGGCAAATGGCTCTCGTGAACCGCTTCAATAATGCTGTCCTTGGAGTAAAAACCGGCGAACAACGGGGTCCCGATTAGCGCCAGCGATCCCAGCAAGGAGGTGATCCAGGTGATCGGCATGTATTTGCGCAGACCCCCCATCCAGCGGATATCCTGATTGTGATGCACGCCCATGATGACCGAGCCGGCCGCAAGGAACAACAGTGCTTTGAAGAAGGCATGGGTCATCAGGTGAAACACCGCCACCGAATAGGCCGACGCACCCAGCGCCACCGTCATGTATCCCAGCTGCGACAGCGTGGAATAGGCCACGACGCGCTTGATGTCGTTCTGGATGATGCCCAGAAAGCCCATGAACAGGGCGGTGATGGCACCAATGACCAACACAAAATTCAGTGCCGTCTCGCTCAGCTCAAACAGCGGTGACATGCGTGTCACCATGAAAATACCGGCGGTCACCATGGTGGCTGCATGGATCAGTGCCGAAATCGGTGTCGGGCCTTCCATCGAGTCTGGCAACCAGACGTGCAGCGGGAACTGGGCTGATTTGCCCATGGCGCCAATAAACAGACAGATGCAGATGACGGTGATTAGCATCCAGTCGGTACCCGGGAAACCCAGCTTCGCCAGCTCAGCAGATTTGGCGAAGGCCTCCGCGTAATTGAGCGTGCCGGTAAAAGCAACGATCAGACCGATACCAAGAATGAAGCCAAAGTCGCCAACGCGATTGACCAGAAAGGCCTTCATGTTGGCAAAAATCGCCGTCGGCTTGTTGAACCAGAAGCCAATCAGCAAATAGGACACCAGACCCACTGCTTCCCAACCAAAAAACAGCTGCAGGAAGTTGTTGCTCATCACCAGCATCAACATGGAGAAAGTGAACAGCGATATGTAGGCAAAGAAACGGTTGTAACCGTCATCTTCTTCCATGTAACCGACGGTGTAGACATGAACCATCAGCGAGACGAAAGTCACCACACACATCATCATTGCGGTCAGGCCGTCGACCAGAAAGCCGATTTCCATTTTCAAACCGCCGACCACCATCCAGGTGTACAGGGTCTCGTTGAAACGTGCCCCTTCCAGCGCAACGCTCTTGAGCGTCACGCAGGACAGAATGAATGACAGCAGCACCCCCAGGATACAGAGGGAATGCGACAAACGGCGACCGATCCAGTTGCCCCCGAACTGGGTACCCAGAACGCCTGCGGCAACAGCTCCTGCGAGCGGCGCCAGCGGTACCGCGAGGAGCATAGGGATAGAAAGGGTTTGACTCATCTTATTAACCCTTGAGCGTATTAAGTTCGTCTACGTTAATGCTTGCCCTGCTACGGAACACGAGCACCAGAATAGCCAGACCGATGGCCGACTCGGCAGCCGCGACGGTCAGAATAAAGAACACGAATATTTGTCCGTGCATATCACCCATGTAGTGGGAAAAAGCGACGAAATTCGTATTAACGGCCAACAACATGAGTTCGATTGCCATCAGCAAAACAATCAGGTTCTTGCGATTGAGAAAGATACCAATCACGGACAGCGCAAACAAGATGGCCCCGAGCGATAGGAAATGTCCAAGAGTCAGGGTCATGCTTTGTTCTCCGCAGTGAGGTTGGCGCCTGCATCCTCCGCCGGCGCCACTTGCGTGGTCGCCATCTTGACCACTGTCATGCGGTCCTTGGCCTTGACCCGCACCTGATCCGATGGATTTACCGCCTTGCTGTCCTTGCGCTGACGTAGTGCCAGCGCGATGGCTGCAATCATTGCAACCAGCAGGATCGCCGCGGCAATTTCAAGCGGATAGAGATATTGGGTATACAGGGCTCTTCCCAATTCCTTGGTATTCGACAGTTCCACACTGGCCTGACCCAGAGCAGCCGTCGCGTGCGGTTCCTCGCTCACCCGGAACCCACCCATCAACACAGCAGCCATCTCCAGTGCAATCAGCACACCCACAACAGCGGCCAGCGGAAAATGCTTCCAGAAGCCTTTTCGGGCACTGTCGACATTGATGTCCAGCATCATCACGACAAACAGGAACAGCACCATCACTGCGCCGACGTAGACCAGCACCAGCGTGATGGCCAAAAATTCCGCTTTCAGCAACAGCCAAATGGCCGACGCCTGAAAAAACGTCAGCACGAGATACAACACGGCATGCACCGGGTTGCGTGAGGTGATAACCCGAAAGGCGGCAAACAGCAGCACAATCGAGAAGAAATAGAAGAGACCGGTCTTGACGTCCATGTGTCGTTACTTTTTTCGATGGTCTTAAGGTTGGGTTTGCTGTGTCATCGCTAGCGGAATTTGGCGTCGGCCGCTCTGGCAGCCGCAATCTCGCCTTCGTAGCGGTCACCTACCGCAAGCAGCATGTCTTTGGTGAAATACAAGTCACCGGGTGCTTCACCGTGGTACTCGAAAATACCGGTTTCGACGATCGAGTCCACCGGGCAGCTTTCCTCGCAAAAACCGCAATAAATGCACTTGTTGTAGTCAATGTCGTAACGCGTGGTGCGCCGCGAACCATCTTCCCTCAGGTCGGACTCGATGGTGATGGCCATTGCCGGGCATACGGCCTCACACAACTTGCAGGCAATGCAACGTTCCTCACCGTTTTCGTAGCGGCGCAGCGCATGCAGGCCCCGAAATCTGGGGGACAGCGGGGTCTTCTCCTCGGGATACTCCAGTGTGATCTTGCTGCTGAAGGCGTACTTGCCGGTCAGGGCCAGGCCCTTGAACAATTCGCCCAGCATGAAACTGGACAAAAAATCCTTCAGCGAGAAAGAGCTCCCGTTCGATGCTTCAACAGAACTTGAGGTGGGGATAGACATAGATAGACAGCTCGAATTACTTCCAAATGTTCCAGGGGGTCTGCATCCAAACCCCGACGACCACCAGCCAGACCAGGGTCACGGGAATAAATATCTTCCAGCCCAGGCGCATGATCTGGTCATAGCGGTAGCGCGGGAAAGAGACCCGCACCCAGACGAACAGGGTGACCACTGCAAACGATTTCAGGCCGAGCCAGATCCATCCCGGAATCCAGTTGAAGACCACGCTGTCGATCGGCGAAAGCCAGCCACCCAGGAACATGATGGTGGTCAGAACCGAGACCAGCCAGATGTTGGCGTACTCAGCCATCTGGAACATGGCCCACGACATGCCCGAGTACTCCACCATGTGACCGGCCACAATTTCCGACTCGCCTTCAATCACGTCAAACGGGAGTCGATTGGTTTCGGCCAGACCGGAGACAAAATAGATCACGAAGATAGGCAGCAACGCTAACCAGTTCCACGACAGCACACCCAGGCCCATCTGTGCGAAATAGCCCTTGCCTTGTCCGGCAACGATATCAGTCAGATTCAAACTGGCTGACACCATCAGCACCACCACCAGACAGAAGCCCATCGCGATTTCGTAACTGACCATCTGGGATGAGGCCCGCAAGGCGCCCAAGAACGGGTATTTCGAGTTGGATGACCAGCCGGAAATGATCACACCATACACTTCCATCGATGTCACCGCCATCAGAAACAACAGACCGGCGTTGATGTTGGCACAGGCGATTTCCGGACTGAACGGAACCACCGCCCATGCCACCATGGCCGGCATGACCGTCATCACCGGGCCGAGATAAAACAACATCTTGTCTGCCGCCGCTGGCCGGAGAACCTCCTTGGTCATCAGCTTCAGCGCATCGGCAATCGGCTGCAGCAAACCCCAGGGTCCAACCCGGTTTGGGCCCATGCGAACCTGCGCCCAGCCAAGCAATCTCCGCTCCCAGAGCGTGGTGTACGTCACCAGACCCATCACCAGCATCAGGACCAGAACGACCTTCAGCAATGCCCAGATCACCGGCCATGCGATGCCCGTCCACCAAGCGGCGTCCAGCAAGCCCTGGCCGTAGGCAAAAATGACATCAATCATGCCGTCACCTCCTGCGCAGCATTGTTTTGTTGGGCATCTGCCGTAAGTTGCAGGCTTGCCGCGCGGCGCACCAGACCGTCAAGCGCATAAATACCCGCCACCACCGGTGCTACCGGCGCAGGACTAAGGTCTACTGTGGCTTGCGTCTTGTTGCTCAGAATATGCCCCGGTAAAAGGGACTCACCGGCAGGCGGCAGACCGCACACTTTTTGCAGCACATCCTGTGATGATTCGAAGTCAAAACCCGAAACCTCCAACAAGTTAGCCAGCACACGAAGTACCTTCCAGGCCGGCCGCGTATCCCCCAGCGGTTTCACCACCGCATGGAAACTTTGCACACGACCTTCGGCATTCACAAACGTGCCCGAAGTCTCAGTGAAAGGAGCGATCGGCAGCAATACGTCGCTGCAAGCCATGTTCGCCTTGAACGGGCTGAGCGTCACGACCATCTCGGCCCGTGACAGATTCTCGAGGGCCGACCGACCGGCGGCCGAATCAAATTCGGGTTCGTTGTTCAACAGCAGAACCGCCTTCAGGTCTCCGCCCAGCATCTGGCCAGCGTTCTTGCCGTTTGGACCCGGCAACGCGCCGGCGAACTGCGCACCCACGGTATTTGCGGCTTCGGTCAGGTAGCCGACAGAGGCACCGGTTTGATCAGCAATCCAGTTGGCAAGCGCCAGCAAGCTAGCCGCTCTGGCGTGGTGGGCCGCCGCATTGCCAAGCAGAACCGCCTTGCGCTCACCCCCCAGCAACGATTTGGCAATCGCTTTCGCAGTCTCGCTGGCGCTGCCTTGCACCGGCGCTGCGACACCTTTTTCCGCCGCCACAGCAGCAGCGACATCGGCCAACGCCTGCACCCAGGTACTGTCAGCACACACCAGTGTGTTGGCAACCGGGAGCGCCCAATCTGGTGTAACAGCACTGATCGCGCTGACCACACATCCACGACGGGCCGCCTGGCGGATTCTCTGGGCAAACAGTGGATGGTCTTTGCGCAAATTTGAACCCACCACCAAAACTCGCTGCAACAGCGACAACGATGCAATGGAAGTGCCCAGATGGCGTATTCCTTCAAGCGCCGCAAACTCGGCATTGCGCAGGCGGAAATCAACATTCTGACTGCCGAGACCGTTCATTAGGGAACCGGTGAGAAACAACTCCTCCAGCGTGCTGTGCGGACTGAGCAGTGCACCGATGCTGGAAGCGCCATGTTCCTTCTTGATATCCTTCAGACCCTTGACGACGTATTCAAGTGCGGTCGGCCAATCGACGGGTATCCAGGCCCCGCCCTGCTTCAGCATGGGGCTGGTCAGTCGCTCTTCTGAATTCAGAGCCTCGTAGGAAAAACGGTCCCGGTCCGCGATCCAGCATTCATTGACGACCTCATTCTCCAGCGGCACCACACGCATGACCTTGTTGTTCTTGACCTGGACAATCAGATTGGCACCGGTCGAATCATGTGGACTGACAGACTTGCGACGCGACAACTCCCAGGTGCGGGCGCTGTAGCGGAAAGGCTTGCTGGTCAAGGCACCGACCGGGCAAATGTCAATCATGTTGCCGGACAGTTCTGAATCTACCGATTGGCCGACAAAAGTCTCAATCTCGGCATGTTCGCCGCGATGCGTCAGGCCCAACTCCATGACGCCCGCCACCTCCTGGCCAAAGCGGACGCAGCGCGTGCAATGAATGCAGCGACTCATCTCCTGCATCGAAATCAGGGGTCCCACGTCCTTTACCGCGACAACACGCTTTTCTTCTTCATAGCGCGACGCTGAGGCACCGTAACCGACCGCCAGATCCTGCAACTGACACTCGCCGCCCTGGTCACAGATCGGACAATCCAGTGGGTGATTGATCAGCAGGAATTCCATCACCGACTTTTGTGCATCCACCGCCTTGGCGCTGCGCGTGCGCACCACCATTCCGGGCGCAACTGTCGTGGCGCAGGCTGGCATCGGCTTGGGCATCTTCTCCACGTCGACCAGACACATGCGGCAACTCGCCGCGATGCTGAGTTTCTTGTGATAACAAAAATGCGGAATGTAGGTGCCCGCCTTGTCAGCGGCATGCATGATCATGCTGCCTTCAACAACGTCCATCTTCTTGCCGTCGAGTTCAATTTCAATCATCTTGGCACTCGCTCAGACGTAAGCCGGGACCATGCAGGTCTTGTGCTCTACGTGATACTCAAATTCATGTCGGAACTGTTTGATCATGGCCCGCACCGGCATGGCGGCGGCATCGCCCAAAGCACAAATGGTTCGCCCCTGAATATCGTCCGATATGGAATTCAACAAATCCATATCGGATGGGCGTCCCTGGCCATTTTCAATGCGTTCCACTATGCGCCATAACCACCCGGTGCCTTCCCGACAGGGAGTGCACTGGCCACATGATTCGTGCATATAAAAGTAGCTCAATCGCTGCAAGCTCTTGACCATGCAACGGCTGTCGTCCAGCACAATGACCGCTCCCGAACCCAACATGGAGCCGGCTTTGGCAATCGAGTCGTAGTCCATCGTCAAGTCCATCATGATCGCCGCAGGCAAAACAGGGGTCGACGATCCTCCGGGAATCACCGCCTTAAGTTGGCGCCCCTTGCGCACGCCACCGGCGAGTTCGAGCAATTTGGCGAACGGCGTACCCATCGGAATTTCGTAGTTGCCCGGAAGCTCCACGTCGCCGCTGACAGAATAGATCTTGGTGCCACCGTTATTCGGTTTGCCACAAGCGGCATACGCGGGACCGCCGTTGCGGATGATCCATGGCACGGCGGCAAACGTTTCAGTGTTATTGATGGTGGTTGGCTTTCCGTACAGACCATAGCTGGGCGGAAACGGCGGTTTGTATCGGGGTTGCCCCTTCTTGCCTTCCAGCGATTCCAGCAGACCCGTTTCTTCACCGCAGACGTAGGCACCAAACCCATGCGCTGCATGCAACTGAAAGTCAAAGCCGCCACCCAGAATATGGGTGCCTAGAAGCCCAGCAGCACGTGCCTCTTCCAGCGCCTCTTCAAAGCGATCGTAGGTGGCGAAAATTTCACCATGAATGTAGTTGTATCCGACCGAAATGCCCATCGCATACGCGGCGATGATCATGCCTTCAATCACAATATGCGGATTGAATTGCAGGATTTCACGGTCCTTGCAGGTGCCAGGCTCACCCTCGTCCGAGTTACACACCAGATACTTCTGCCCCGCATATTGCTTGGGCATGAAAGTCCATTTGAGACCGGTCGGAAAACCGGCGCCACCACGACCCCGCAGTGACGATTCCTTGACCGCCGCAATCACCTGCTCTGGCGTCATGCCATCGCCACCATCTTTGCCGAGAATCTTGCGCAAGGCCTGGTAATTATCGCGAGCTTCATAATCCTTCAAGCGCCAATTGGCGCCGTCGATGCCGGCCAGTATTTGTGGACTGATGTGCCTGCCATGAAAGCAGGTCTCGTTGCCATTCGACTGGAACTGGGCGAGGAGTTGTTCAGTCGCCATCATTTGTTCCCTTCGGCGCGCAAACCGTCAACCAACTGATCCAGCTTGTCGTTGCTCATGAAGCTGCACATGGTGCGGTCATTCACCAACAACACCGGGGAGTCAGCACAGGCTCCCAGACATTCGCACTGCTGCAGGGTAAACAAACCATCGGCTGTCGTCTCGCCCAAGCTGACGTCCAGCTTTTCCTCCAGATGCTTGAGGGCGCGTTCTCCATCACGCAGCTGGCACGGCAAATTGGTGCAGACATTGAGCTTGTATTTGCCCACCGGCTGCTGGTTGTACATGTTGTAGAACGAAGTGACTTCGCGCACCGCAATCGGTGCCATGCCCAGATAATCCGCCACCAGTCTTTCGCTCTCGGCACTGATGAAACCGAGTTCCTGCTGCACAATGGCCAAACAGGCCATGACGGCTGACTGCTTCTGATCAGCCGGGTATTTGGCAACTTCTTTTTCGAAGCGCGCTTTTGATTCTTCGGAAATCATCGATCAACTTCCCCAAACACTATATCCAATGAACCAATAATGGCCACCGCATCACCGATCATGTGGCCGCGCCCCATTTCGCCCAGCGCTGCCAGGTGCACGAACGCAGGCGGCCGAATCTTCATGCGATAGGGTTTATTGGCGCCGTCGCTGATCAGGTAAATACCGAACTCACCTTTCGGATGCTCAATCGTTGCGTAGGCTTCACCTTCTGGCACCGGGAAACCTTCAGTAAAGAGTTTGAAATGGTGTATCAGTTCCTCCATGTTGGTCTTCATGGATTCGCGACTTGGCGGTGCGATCTTGTGGTTGTCGGTAATCACCGGCCCCGGATTGACGCGCAGCCAGTCGACGCATTGCTTGATGATGCGGTTTGACTGCTTCATCTCTTCCATACGGACCAGATAGCGGTCATAGTTATCGCCGGTCTTGCCCACAGGAATATCAAAATCCAGACGGTCATACACCTCGTAGGGCTGCTTCTTGCGCAAATCCCAGGCGATTCCCGATCCGCGCAACATGGGGCCGGAAAAACCCAGATTCAAGGCGCGCTCTGGCGTCACCACACCGATGCCCACCGAACGTTGCTTCCAGATACGGTTGTCAGTCAACAGCGTGTGATACTCCGCCAGACAACCCGGAAAGCGCTGCGTGAAGTCGTCGATGAAATCGAGCAGACTGCCGTCACGAGCGCGATTGAGTCGGGCGGTCGATTTCGCACTGCGGATCTTGTTCGGTTGGTGTCGAGCCATGGTGTCAGGCAGATCGCGGTACACCCCACCCGGACGGAAATAAGCCGCATGCATGCGCGCACCGCTGACCGCCTCGTACATGTCAAGCAGGTCTTCCCGCTCACGAAATGCGTACAGCATGACGGTCATCGCGCCGCAGTCCAGGGCACCAGCGCCGACACACAGCAAATGATTCAGCAAACGGGTAATTTCGCAGAACATGACGCGGATGTACTGGGCACGCAAAGGCACTTCCAGGCTCAGCATTTTTTCAATCGCCAGGCAGTAAGCGCTCTCGTTGCACATCATCGACATGTAGTCGAGACGGTCCATGTAGGGCAAAGCCTGGATGTAGGTCTTGCTCTCCGCCAATTTCTCGGTCGCACGATGCAACAAGCCGATATGCGGGTCGGCACGTTGAATCACCTCGCCATCGAGTTCCAGCACCAGACGCAAAACGCCATGAGCAGCCGGATGTTGCGGCCCGAAGTTGAGGGTGTAGTTTTTTATTTCAGCCATGTCCAGAATGCCTAATGCCGGCCTCCGTAATTTTCTTCACGGATAACGCGGGGTGTGATTTCGCGTGGCTCTATCGTGACGGGCTGATACACCACACGTTTCAGTTCGGGGTCGTAACGCATCTCGACATGACCAGAAACCGGGAAATCCTTGCGGAAAGGATGCCCGATGAAGCCGTAGTCGGTCAGAATGCGCCGCAAATCATTGTGTCCATCAAACACGATTCCAAACAGGTCAAACGCTTCCCTCTCGAACCAGTTGGCCGAATCCCAGAGTCCGGTCAAGGATCGGAGAACGGGGAAATTGTCGTCGGGTGCAAACACCTTGAGACGCACTCGCTGATTCAGGCTCACCGAAAGTAGATGCGAAACAACACAGTAGCGCAACCCTTGTTGGGGCTCATCCTTGTAGGTAGAGTAGTCCACCCCACACAAATCCATCAGCTGCTCAAAGCGGCAACCGGGGTCATCGCGCAGAATCTCCGCCACTCGCAGATAATCCATCGCCTCCACCATGATGGTGAGTTCGCCAAGCCGGATCACACTGCTCTTGAGCAAGTCACCCAACGCAGCTTCGACATTGGCTTTGGTAGTCTGCGGATTTACAGCATACGTTGTCATCGCCATCCTCTCAGGTGCGTGCAATGGTTTGAGTGCGGCGAATCTTGGACTGCAGCTGAATGATGCCGTACAACAAAGCCTCCGCTGTGGGTGGGCAGCCCGGCACGTAAATATCCACCGGCACGATGCGATCGCAACCGCGCACCACAGAATAGCTGTAGTGGTAATAGCCTCCGCCGTTGGCGCAGGAACCCATGGACAGCACCCAGCGCGGTTCGCTCATCTGGTCGTAAACCTTGCGAAACGCAGGTGCCATCTTGTTGCACAAGGTGCCCGCCACAATGATCAGGTCAGCCTGTCGCGGACTGGCGCGAAATACCTCGGCACCAAAGCGGCTGATGTCATACCGGGCAGCAGCGGCCTGCATCATCTCCACCGCACAGCAGGCCAAGCCAAAAGTCATGGGCCAGATGGAGCCCGTTTTTGCCCAATTCACCACCGAGTCGTAACTGGTAGTGATGAAACCTTCTTTCAATACGCCTTCAATCATCGCGTTATTCCCAGTCAAGGGCCCCTTTTTTCCATTCGTAAACGAAGCCTACGACGAGAATAGCCAGAAATACCATGACCGCCCAAAATCCGACCGGACCAATTTCCTTCAGCGACACCGCCCATGGAAATAAAAAAGCGATTTCAAGGTCGAACAAGATGAAGAGGATGGCCACCAGGTAATAGCGCACATCAAACTTTATTCGAGCATCTTCGAAAGCTTCGAAGCCGCACTCATAAGGAGAGTTTTTTGCGGGATACGGTCGATTGGGCCCCAGGATGTAGCCTATGACCTGTGGGGCTATGCCAACTCCCAAGCCGACCAGAACGAATAGGAAGATTGGCAGGTACTGATCAAGATTCATCGAGCGATTCTGATCCAAGTTTGTGCTTGCTGCTTTGATCCACATCAAGCGTGTCTATCTGGTGCCTTCGGCGAGACTCGAACTCGCACAGCTTTCGCCACTACCCCCTCAAGATAGCGTGTCTACCAATTTCACCACGAAGGCGGCATTCTGATGTCTGGATTGCGTGAAGTACCTTGCGGTCTCGGCTCTCCGGACGCACTAGAGTTTACCCTGAAAATATTCTGTTTCCACTGCGCATGCACCCAATCTCCGTTGCAATTATTTGGACGGAATTTGCGCAGCACCAGAGGCTGGCACAAGCGGCACGGCAGCCACCGGTGCAGGTGCCGTAACGGCTGCATTTTCAAGCACGCTGCCGGAGCTTGCGGTCGGGCGCACCGAGCCAAAATACGCGAGCAGCAGCGTACAAGCAAAAAACACTGTAGCCAATACGGCTGTCGTTCGAGACAGGAAATTGGCGCTGCCACTGGCCCCGAACAGGCTGCCAGAACTGCCGCTGCCGAAAGCAGCCCCCATATCAGCACCCTTGCCATGCTGCACCAGAATCAAGCCAATCATGGCGACAGCAGAAATCATCTGCACAGCAAGAAGAATAGAAAGAAATATGCTCATGTAAGACACTCCTGAATAGCTAGCAGTCTCTGCCTGAATTAGGTGGCAGAAGCGATAATTGACAAAAAGTCCGGCGCCTTGAGCGAAGCCCCGCCCACCAGGCCACCATCGATATCAGGCTGCGCCAGCAGCTGCGCCGCATTGGCGGAATTCATGCTGCCACCGTAAAGAATGTGTATACGATCCGCTTGCGCCGTAGCCGCTTTCAACTGGAGGCGCAGTACCGCATGCACCTGCTGCGCCTGCTCGGTACTGGCCGTCTTGCCGGTACCAATAGCCCATACGGGTTCGTAGGCCACGACAATCTCGCTGATGCAATGTCCATTGGCGTGAATCACTGCTGCAAGTTGACGTCGGACGACCTCCTCGGTCTTGCCAGCTTCACGCTCTGCCAGCGTCTCGCCAACGCACACAATCGGCGTGATGCCACTGGCCAACGCACGCTGCGCCTTGAGCGCCACCACCGCATCAGTCTCAGCATGGTATTGTCGGCGCTCCGAGTGGCCTACGAGGGCATAACATGCTCCAAACTCTTTCAACATGGCGCTCGAAATTTCACCTGTAAAGGCTCCAACCTCGTGCTGCGAGACGTCCTGTGCACCTAAATCGACAGGGGTTCCGCTCAACAAAGTCTGGCATTGGGCCAGATAAACCGAGGGCACACACACTGCCACCTGGCAAGCTGGCGCTCCTATTGCAGCCAACAAGTTTTTGATCAGGGCTTCGTTGGCGGCCAGACTGCCGTTCATCTTCCAATTGCCCGCGATCAGCTTTTTCTTCATGACACACCCCAGGTCAAAACAATTTTGCCCACATGCTGATTGGACTCCATCAGCGCATGCGCTTGTGCCGCGTCTGACGCCGCAAAGGTATGGTAAATGATCGGCCTGATGCCGCCACTCTCAATCAGGGGCCAGACATTCTTCAGACAGGCCTGTGCTATCGCCTGTTTGAAAGCAATCGGCCTGGGTCGCAATGTCGACCCAGTGACGGTAAGGCGTCGGCGCAACACCAGGCCAGCGTTGATTTCAGCCTTGATGCCCCCCTGCACAGCGATGATGACCAAGCGACCGTCCTCGCTCAAACACTCAATTTCCTTGGCCACATAACTGCCGGCCACCATATCGAGAATCACATTGACACCCTGAGCGTCCGTCAGGCGCTTCACTTCAACCTGAAAATCATGGGTCTTGTAGTTGATGGCATGGTCAGCGCCCAGGGCCAGACAGGCAGCACATTTATCGTCGCTGCCAGCCGTCGCAATCACTTGTGCACCCATCGCTTTGGCCAACTGGATGGCAGTCACACCGATGCCACTGGTTCCGCCCTGCAGCAGCAGTGTTTCGCCTTTTTGCAAGTGGCCACGGTCGAATACATTGCTCCAGACGGTAAAAAAAGTCTCCGGCAAGGACGCCGCCTCGATTTCACTCAGCCCCTTCGGTACCGGCAGGCACTGCCCGATCGGCGCTACGCAAAATTCAGCATAGCCACCTCCCGCCACCAGCGCACAGACGCGGTCACCTAGTTTGAAACCAGCCTGCGTCAGCGCATCAGCATCGCCCTGCATGATGACGCCAGCCACTTCAAGACCCGGAATATCCGAGGTACCGGGCGGCACCGGGTAATTGCCGGTGCGCTGCAGCACGTCCGGGCGATTCACGCCACTGGCGGCAACGCGAACAAGCAACTCGCCCACACCGGGGATCGGCATCGGACGCTCGACCTGACGCAATACCTCGGGTGCGCCAAAAGCGCTTATTTCAATGGCTTTCATAGTCATTCCAACACCGAAGGCCGTTGATCACGCTTGCTGATCCGGAGCATTCTGGGTCGGGCGGTCGAGCAACACCTTCATCGACAACTTGATACGCCCCTTCTCGTCAGTTTCCATCACCTTGACCCTGACGATCTGGCCTTCAGACAAATAGTCCGAGACCTTTTCGACGCGCTCGTGTGCGATCTGGCTGATATGCAACAGACCGTCCTTGCCCGGCAGCAGATTGACCAAGGCGCCGAAATCAAGGATCTTGGTGATCGGGCCTTCATAGATCTTGCCAATTTCCACCTCAGCGGTAATTTGCTCAATGCGCCGCTTGGCTTCTTCGGCCTTGGCCGGATCTGCAGATGCGATCGTGATGGTGCCGTCTTCGTCAATATTGATCTGGGTACCGGTTTCTTCGGTCAGTGCGCGAATCACCGAGCCACCCTTGCCGATGACGTCACGGATCTTCTCGGGATTGATCTTCATCGTGAACAAACGCGGTGCGAAATTGGAGACTTCGGTCTTGGCCTCAGCCATGGCCTCCTGCATCTTGCCCAGGATATGCATGCGTGCTTCTTTCGCCTGTGCCAGCGCAACCTGCATGATCTCTTTGGTGATGCCCTGGATCTTGATGTCCATCTGGAGTGCGGTGATGCCGTTGGTGGTCCCGGCAACCTTGAAGTCCATGTCGCCCAAGTGATCTTCATCCCCCAGAATGTCGGTCAAGACCGCGAAACGGTTATCTTCCTTGATCAGACCCATGGCGATACCTGCCACATGCGCCTTGACCGGTACGCCAGCATCCATCAGGGACAGGCAGCCGCCGCAGACCGAGGCCATCGAAGAAGACCCATTGGACTCCGTGATTTCCGAGACCACACGCATGGTGTACGGGAAATCCTCTTTGGATGGCAGTACAGCGATCAGGGCACGCTTGGCCAGACGGCCGTGGCCAATTTCACGACGCTTGGGCGTTCCGACGCGACCGGTTTCACCGGTGGCGAAGGGTGGCATGTTGTAGTGCAGGAGAAAACGGTCTTCATAGTCGCCCGACAGTGCATCGATACGCTGCGCATCGCGCTCGGTACCAAGCGTGGTCACCACCAGTGCCTGGGTCTCGCCGCGCGTAAACAGGGCTGAGCCGTGGGTGCGGGGCAAGACGCTGTTGCGGATTTCGATGGCGCGCACGGTGCGCGTATCGCGGCCGTCAATGCGCGGCTCACCCGCCAGAATCTGGCTGCGCACAATTTTTGCTTCGATGTCAAACAGCATCCCTTCCACCGCCACACCGTCGAAAGTCGCGCCCTCTGCCTTCAAGGCCGACATGACGTCAGCGTAGGCGGCACGGCAAGCCTGGGTACGGGCTTGCTTGTTGCGAATTTGATAGGCAGCAGCCAGCTTGTCAGCCGCCAGCGCACCGACCTTGGCTATCAGGGGCTCGTCCTTGGCCGACGCCTTCCAGTCCCATACCGGCTTGCCGGCATCACGCACCAGTTCGTGAATCGCGTTGATGGCAATGTTGCCCTGCTCATGGCCAAACACCACGGCACCCAGCATGATTTCCTCTGACAGTTGCTTGGCCTCGGATTCCACCATCAGAACGGCAGACTCGGTACCCGCCACCACCAGATCCAGAACCGAATCCTTGCGCGCGGTCTGACCCGGGTTGAGCACGTATTCGCCGTTGACATAACCGACGCGGGCGGCACCAATCGGGCCGCTGAACGGAATACCACTGACCGACAAGGCGGCGCTGGTAGCGATCAAGGCAGCGATGTCTGCATCGACCTCGGGGTTCAACGACAGGGTATGCACGACGACGTGTACCTCGTTGAAGAAACCTTCCGGGAACAAGGGACGAATGGGGCGGTCAATCAGACGACTGGTGAGTGTCTCAAACTCGCTGGGACGCCCTTCCCGTTTGAAAAAACTGCCGGGAATCTTGCCGGCGGCGTAAGACTTTTCAAGGTAGTCGACCGTCAATGGAAAAAAGTCCTGACCGGTCTTGCCTTCGGTCTTGCCAACCACCGTGGCCAACACCACCGTGCCTTCCATGTCCAGCAACACGGCACCGTTGGCCTGACGGGCGATTTCGCCGGTTTCCATGGTGACCTTGTGCTGGCCCCACTGGAAGGATTTGCTAACTTTATTAAATATGCTCATTTTTTTCTCCTGGTCAATTTGGGAAGTGCAGGCCACTTCGCCAGAGCCCGGACCCGGCATCACAGAACACGATGCCATTCCAGAGAAATTCGTATTAAATTGCTCTGGAATGACACAGCTTCGCTCCGTTATTACCTGCTCCGAAGTAAAAAACGCCTGAGCTAGTAACCTAACTCAGGCGTTCATCATTCGTTTGACGCTTACTTACGCAGACCCAGCTTGCTGATCAAAGCGGTATAGCGTTCGGCGTCTTTGGACTTCAGATAGTCCAGCAGCTTGCGCCGACGGCTCACCATGCGCAACAAACCGCGGCGACCATGATGGTCTTTGGCGTGAGTTTTGAAGTGGGGAGTGAGTTCGTTGATGCGGGCTGTCAACAGTGCCACTTGCACTTCGGGGCTGCCTGTGTCACCGGCCTGGCGAGCATTGTCCTTGACAACAGCTGCCTTGATACTGGATGCGATCATTTCATTTTCCTGTCTATGATGAACTTGCGTCAGAAGCTGGAACTGCCTCTGACGTGCGCTTGTGCAGTGTGCAAAGCCTGCTGATTATAGCCACTTCCGAAGTCGCTCGACGCCATCCACCAGCCGGCGAGGGTCGCGTGAGGCAAAGCACCAGCGCATCCAGGCCCCCGCCTCCCGTCCGAACGCCACGCCCGGGGCCAGACCGATACCCGCTTCGACCACCAGTCGTTTGGCCACAGTCAACGAATCATCAAAGCCCGCCAGTCGAAAGAAGGCATACATGCCACCGCGCGGCAGAGCCACCTCAACACCGGGAATAGCCTGCAACAGGGGAATCAAAGTGTCGCGACAGGTCTTCAGGTGGCTGACCACCCGAGGCGTTACCTCATCCGTTCGCTGCAAGGCGACCAGACCGGCGCGTTGCGTGAAGACACTGGCACACGATGTGTTGAATTCAATCAGTTTTCCCATGTGGTGCGTCATGAAAGGCGGCATCACCAGCCACCCCAGACGCCAGCCGGTCATCAGAAAACTTTTTGAAAAGCTATGCACCACCAGCAGGCGATCATCGGGCGCTGCCAGATCCAGAAAACTGGGAGCGCAATCGTTCGACGCAGGCTCAAAATAAAGTCGCTCATACACTTCATCGGCCAATATCCAGGTACCGGTGCGGCGGCAATGGTCGAGGATGGACTGCTGCTCCTGGCGCGTCAGCGTCCAGCCGCTCGGATTGTTCGGTGCATTGATCACCAGCACCTTGGTGGCGGAGCTGACAGCCGACAACAATTTGTCCATGTCGAGTGACCAGACCCCATTTACCGGCGACAAAGCCACGCAATGGACGCGAGCGCCCATGATGGCAGGCTGCGCAGTCAGGTTCGGCCAGACCGGCGTCACTGCCACCACTTCATCACCGGCGTCCACCAACTGCTGCATGGCCAGCATCAAGGCGTTGACGCCACCACTGGTCACGACGACGCGCTCAGCGCCGATAGCGCCGTGGTGCCGGCTCATGTAGTTCGCTATCTCCTGGCGCAATTCTGGCAGGCCCAGGTTGTGCGTATAGAAAGTCTCACCACGCTCCAGTGACTCAATGGCCGCCCGCCTGATGAATTCGGGTGTCACCTCATCGCTCTCGCCAAACCAGAATGCCAGCACGTCATTGCGCGCCATGCCAGCGTTGGCAACTTCACGGATTTTGGATTCTTCAAGATTCTGGATAACTTTTCGCATGATCGACTCAGGATGGAGGCTGGTGAATGAAATTGGCAAACGGGCCACTCAAAGTTTTGATCATGACAACATTTATGGATTCTGACCCGGCTTTGGCAAGGTTCAGGGCCGACGAACGTGGCGCCACAAGGGTCAATTTCAAGGTTCTGCAGAAAAGAATAAACATTAAATATTCGTCTTGAAAACGCCAGCATCGTGCGCAGCTTGAGAGCAAGCGGCGCTTCATGTCGAAAGCCGCGCAATGTACTAGGAGTCTACCCATGTTTTTTGCCACCACCCCTGTCGGCATTCGCCACGCCATCCATTCGTCCGCCGGTCGCTCGCTGGAACGCTTCCTGTCTGAGGCGCAATCAACTTGCAAGCAAGCCGCTGGTGTAGTAAAGCAGGATGAAAAATCATATACGCTGAGTATTGACATTCCAGGCGTTACCAAAGATCAGTTGAACATCGGCATTGAAGGCAGCATTGTCCGTATTGCGACAAAAGAAGGCGCGCCGCGCCAGTACAACACGGCTTACGAATTGCCGCAGGATATTGACATCGTTGGCAGCGAAGCCAAGCTGGAAAATGGCGTGCTGACGCTGACACTCGGCAAGCAGGTAGCGGCGAACCGGGTCACCGCTCTGACCATCAACTAGTCGCCAGCGAATCCAGAGGCCAGCGTGGTTTGACATCAAAGGTGTACAGCGCGCTGGCTGTCTGCTGACCAGACTGCAGGCGCATGGCAGCGGCCATGGCAATCATGGCACCGTTGTCAGTGCACAGGCTCATTTCAGGGTAATGCACCCGTACACCAACCTTGGCGCAGGCTGCGTCGAGTTGCTGGCGCAGCATACGATTGGCGCCGACGCCGCCAGCCACCACCAGCCGATGCAAACCGGTTGCAGCCAGCGCCGTTATGGACTTTTTTATCAACACTTCGACAATAGCCGCTTGCGTTGCTGCAGCCAGATCGGCGAGGACCTTGACCGGCAATGCCTCCACCGGGCAGTCTGCCGACAGCGCCAGCTTCTTGGCTTGCACCATGACGGCAGTTTTCAAGCCGGCAAAAGAAAAATCAAGGTTGCCGCTTTTCAGCAGGGGTCGTGGCAAATTGAAAACCGACGGATTGCCCTGCTCGGCTAAACGCGCCAGCGCAGACCCGCCGGGATACGCCAGGCCCAGCAGTTTGGCCGATTTGTCAAACGCCTCACCTGCAGCATCGTCAATCGTCTCCCCTAGCAAGGTGTAGCGCCCTACACCCCCCACCTTCATCAGTTGGGTGTGACCACCTGATACCAGCAGCGCAACGAACGGGACCTCGGGT
>JBBQZA010000019.1:0-24647 GCA_038208175.1 Burkholderiales bacterium | reverse complement strand
GTGTTGTCCACTTACGTGCAGCAGCCCTTGCAGGCGGCTTTTTCGGGAGTGCCCTTTCTGGGAACGTTCTTTTCCGGTCCGCCGGTAGGCATTGGCATTCTGTCGGCTGGCATTATTCTGGCGATCATGATTATTCCGTTCATTGCTGCAGTGATGCGTGATGTGTTCGAGGTGACCCCGACGCTGCTCAGGGAATCCGCTTACGGGCTTGGCGCCACTACTTGGGAAGTGGTTTCTACGGTGGTGCTGCCCTATACCAAGGCGGGTGTCATTGGCGGCATCATGCTGGGCCTGGGCCGCGCCATTGGCGAAACCATGGCCGTGACCTTTGTCATTGGTAATTTCAACCAACTCGATTCCCTGAGTCTGTTCCAGGCCGCCAACAGCATCACCTCAGCGCTCGCCAACGAGTTTGCAGAGGCCGGCGCCGGTTTGCATCAGGGGGCGCTGATGTACCTCGGCTTGGTGCTATTCTTTATCACTTTTGTAGTGCTGACGCTATCCAAATTTCTTCTTTCGCAACTGCGCAAGGGCGAAGGAACAAAAACATGAGCACCGGCGATCTCTTGCGGCAACCAAGCGCGCACGAGCGAGCCCGTATGGCTCGCTATTCGCAGCGCAAGTTGGCCAACCGCGTGGCGCTGACCTTGTCCCTGCTGGCGATGGTGTTTGGCTTGTTCTGGCTGTTCTGGATACTGATTGAGACCATCACGCTCGGGCTGGGTGGCATGACACTCGATACCCTGACCCAGATGACACCACCGCCAAATGATGCAGGCGGACTGGCCAACGCGATTTACGGATCGTTCCTGATGGTCTTGCTGGCCACGTTTGTCGGGACCCCGATTGGCATCATGGCCGGCATCTATCTGGCGGAGTTCGATAGCCACAGTTGGCTGGCTTCGTTGACGCGATTCGTCAATGACATCCTGCTGTCGGCGCCGTCGATCGTGATAGGGCTTTTTGTCTATGCGGTGGTGGTGGTACGCTTCAAATCATTCTCGGGTTACGCGGGCGTTGCCGCACTGGCATTGATCGTCATTCCCGTGGTCATCCGAACCACCGAGAATATGCTGCAACTGGTGCCGGTCGGATTGCGCGAAGCCGCCTACGCATTGGGCGCTCCGAAATGGAAAGTCATTTTGAGCATCACGCTGCGAGCGGCTCGTGCTGGCGTTGTAACAGGTATTTTGCTGGCGGTGGCACGTATTGCGGGAGAGACTGCGCCGCTGCTCTTCACCGCGCTGAGCAATCAGTTCTGGACTTCAAGTCTGGGGCAACCGATGGCCAGTTTGCCGGTGACAATTTTCAAGTTCGCGATGAGTCCGTATGAAAACTGGCAAAAACTGGCCTGGGCGGGTGTCCTCATCATCACGCTCGCCGTGTTGGGCCTGAACATCGTGGCCCGGGTTCTGACGCGTAGCAAGAACTGAGTTTGTCGTCAAACAGAATACAAGAAGAGATTCAGCATGAACACTGCCATCACCACCGTTGAGACTGTCAAGATATCGGTCAAAAACCTTAATTTCTATTACGGCAAATTTCATGCCCTGAAGAACATCAACCTTGAAATTCCGGAAAACAAGGTGACGGCTTTCATCGGTCCGTCCGGTTGCGGTAAGTCGACGCTGCTGCGTGTCTTTAATCGCATGTTCGAGTTGTATCCCGAGCAGCGAGCCGAAGGTGAAATTATTCTGGACGGTGAAAATTTGCTCACCAGCAAGAAAGACGTGGCCCTGCTGCGGGCCAAGGTCGGCATGGTGTTTCAGAAGCCGACGCCATTTCCGATGTCGATCTATGACAATGTCACTTTTGGCGTCAAGCTGTTCGAATCGCTTAATGCGACTGACATGGAGGAACGTGTCGAGTGGGCTTTGCGCAAGGCGGCGCTGTGGACCGAAGTCAAGGACAAGCTGACCCAGAGTGGCTCCAGCCTGTCGGGTGGGCAGCAGCAACGGTTGTGCATTGCACGCGGCATTGCCATCAAGCCCGAGGTTCTGCTGCTCGATGAGCCCTGCTCGGCATTGGACCCGATCTCGACCGCCAAGATCGAGGAGCTGATCAGCGAACTCAAAAGCGATTACACGGTGGTCATTGTGACCCACAATATGCAGCAGGCGGCGCGCTGCAGTGATTACACCGCCTACATGTACCTGGGCGATCTGATCGAGTTTGGTGCCACCGAACAGATGTTTTTCAAGCCCGGGCGCAAGGAAACAGAAGATTACATTACCGGTCGATTCGGATAAGGAAACGTCATGCCTGATAAACATCTTTCCACGCAGTTCGACGCCGAACTCGGTGCCGTCTCCAGTAGCGTCATGGAGTTGGGCGGTCTGGTGGAGTCTCAGATCCAGCAGGCGATCTATGCCTTGTCCCAGTTCAGTGTCGAGGTCGCGAATCAGGTGCTCAGCACCGAGGCGCGTGTCAACACAATGGAGGTTGATATTGACCGCGAGTTGTCCAGCATCATTGCGCGACGTCAGCCGACCGCGCGCGACCTGCGCTTGCTGATCGCGATCTCAAAGACCACGGCCAACCTGGAGCGCGTAGGGGATGAGGCGGAAAAGATTGCACGCATGGTGTGCTCCATCATTCAAAGCGGTGGGCCGCGTTCGCTGCCTTCACTTGAACTGAGGGTCGCCGCTGACCTCGCCTCCGGTTTGCTGCGCAAGGCGCTCGATGCCTTTGCCCGCCTGGACACGGGTGCTGCCGTCTTGATTCTGAAGGAAGACGATTTGATCGATCAGGAGTTCAATGGCTTTGTCCGCAAGTTGATCACCTACATGATGGAAGACCCGCGCATGATTTCGCCGAGTCTCGATTTGCTGTTCCTGGCCAAAGCCATTGAGCGCATCGGTGACCACGCCAAGAACATTGCCGAACTTATCATTTATGTGGTCAAGGGCACCGACATCCGGCACACCTCAATGGAACAGATTGAATCGGTCTTGAAATGAGACAGCAGCCCGGTGTTCTGATTGTTGAGGATGAACCGGCGATTGCCGAACTGATTGCCGTCAACTTGCGCCACAACGGGTTTCGACCCACTTGGGCGATGGACAGCGCGTCGGCGCAGCGCGAGCTCGATGCCGTGCTGCCCAGCGTCATTTTGCTGGACTGGATGCTTCCCGGTGAGAGCGGTTTTGCCTTGCTCAAGCGCTGGCGCGCCGATCCCCGCACCAAGGCGGTCCCGATCATCATGCTGACCGCTCGCAGCGACGAGACGGACCGGGTCGCCGGGCTTGACGCCGGGGCCGACGATTACATTGCGAAGCCCTTTTCCACCAAGGAATTGCTGGCCAGGGTGCGCGCCGTGTTGCGCCGGCGAGCGCCGGAGCAGGTCGGCGGCGTGGTCAGCGTGGCTGAACTGTCACTCGATTCGACGACCTACCGTGTGTCGTTCAGGCAACAGATGTTGAAGTTGGGTCCGACCGAATTCAAGTTGCTGCACTACCTGATGACCCATGCCGAGCGCGTTCACAGTCGCTCCCAGTTGCTGGACAAGGTCTGGGGCGACCACGTGTTCATCGAAGAGCGAACGGTCGATGTGCACGTGAAACGATTGCGCGAATCGCTCGGTGCCGATGCCGGTCAGATGATAGAAACAGTGCGGGGAGCGGGCTACCGGCTGACCGCGCAACTGGCACCGCAAGCGCTCGCGCTGGTGAGCGTCTGATCCGATACTTTCCGATTTGAATAGCATGGTGTCGACTCCCCTTTAGCCATGTATCTGCGGGTCTTCTCCTTTCTGTGTTTTCAGCTTGCCGGTGGCCTTGTCGTCTGGTTTGTGGCGTCTTCATCACACATTGCATTTCTGGAGTGGGAAGCCGTGCCGGCAGGGATCCTGCTGGGCGGCCTGTTCTGGTTCCTGGTTGATTTGATTCGGGGTGCACGCTTGCTGCGCTGGCTGCGTAACGGCGATTTCTCCGACGTGGCGATAGGTTCCGGTTTGTGGGGCGAAGTGTCGGATCGCGTCCGGCGTCTGATTCGCAAGCGGGAGCAGGCGACGCGTGATGTGGAGAATCGGCTGCAGGATTTTCTGTCGGCGTTCCAGGCGTCCCCCAATGGCGTCATGATGCTCGATGCACAAGGTAGTATCGAGTGGTTCAATCAGATTGCTGCTCGTCATTTTGGCCTGGATCTGCGGCGCGACATGCTTCAGCATATTGGCAACCTGGTGCGCGATCCGGGCTTTGTAAGGTATTTTGCGAATCGCGACTATGCCAATGAATTGATCATGGCAGGGCGTGATAGCACGCCGGCGCGACCGGTCAAACTCTCTGTTCATCTTTATCCCTACGGTGAGGGGCGACTGCTTTTGCTGGCGACCGATGTCACTGCGCTGGAGCAGGCGGACGCCATGCGCCGCGATTTCATTGCCAATGTATCGCATGAAATTCGGACCCCACTAACCGTGCTGGCGGGCTTTGTGGAGACCATGCAGAGCTGCAATCTGGAAGATCCCGAGCGCAAACGCTTTCTCGATCTGATGGCCCAACAGGCGCATCGAATGCAGACCCTGGTCAGTGACCTGCTCACGCTCTCGAGACTGGAGGGCAGCCCGCCACCTGGTGTGGCTGACTGGACACCGCTGACGCTGCTGATGCGCCAGCTTGAGCAGGACGCCCGTGCCTTGTCTGTTGTCCTCAATCCTTTGTCAGAGCCATTGCATGCCATGACTTTTGAGTCTGTGCCCGATCTGGAGATTGCCGGTGCGACCCCTGAGTTGTTCAGCGCCATGAGCAATCTGGTCAGCAACGCCATTCGCTACACGCCAGCCAGCGGTGAAATTCGGGTTCGAGTGCTGTCCTTGCCGGACGGTGGCGCCGAGTTCTCCGTCTCGGACAGCGGCCCCGGCATTGCGCCAGAACATTTGCCGCGTCTGACGGAACGCTTTTACCGGGTTGACCACAGCCGCTCGCGTGATACCGGGGGCACCGGTCTGGGTCTGGCCATCGTCAAGCATGTGGCACAGCGCCACGACGCCGTGCTGAAAATCGACAGCACCCCTGGCAAGGGCTCGATCTTTACGATCACCTTTGCAGCCAGCCGCGTCAGGACAAATGTAGGTCGGGTTAGCGAAGCGTAACCCGACATGACAGACGCCTACGGCCGGCGTTTGTAGATCAGCAAATTTTCATCCCGGTCAGACGGGTGACGCTGGCTGCCGATGATCCTCCATTGTTCGAGGTCAACGCTTTGCGGCAGTGTTTTGAAGTCGTCCCTGTTCACGATCATCCAGGAACAGTTACTGTTGGAGCCAGCCGATTTGGCCTCGAGTTGGCCGTGGAATCGAAGTGCGGCGATGTGACCCCGGCTCAGACCATGCACCTGGACGCAGTCGGCCTGGCCGATGATGGCAAGGGTGCGCTGAACCAGCGGCGCGTAACTGCGCGCAAAATTGAGCAAGGGCAGCCACAGCGTCATCAGCAGAACAAAACACAAGACGGCGCCCCCGGCCGGTAGCACCAGACTTTTCCAGATCGCGGCACGGTGCCGTCCGACCCGCCATTTCACCAGCCAGGCCCAGGCCAGCGTGGCAGCCAGGGCCAGCAGAAAGGGTAGCAGGGAGAAGCGATCTTCAAAGCCCGGCGCCAGCCGCGCCACGTTGGCGGCCGCTTGGCTCGGAACGCCGGTTTGCAGTGCGAGCCAGATGATCCAGATGATGATGGCGCAACCGGAAAAAAATAACAGCGTGAACCAGTCAATCAATGCGGCGACGCTTCGCTTCAACGTTGGTAGCGCAAAAGCTGCCAATGCCGCTAGCGCTGGTAAGGCCAACAACAGGGAACGGTCGGCCGACGCGGTGCTCAGGGTGGCCGCTACGGCGACGCCCGAGAACAGCAGCGGCAGGGACAGATGGCGGCTCGGGGTACCCTCTTGCGTCAGTTGGTGGCGCCAACGCCATACAGTCCATAACGCCAGCGGCCAGGCCGGCCAGGTGAACCAGAGCAACAGTCGCCCCATGCTCTGCCATTCGGCCCAGCTTGATTCCGGCAATTCGATGCGCCATTGCCACAGGTTGAGCCAGCTTGCCAGCCCTTGCAGCAAGGCGCCCAGCAGTGCGACAGTGCCAGCCCATAACACTTTGCGCTGCACAGAGCCGGATTCCGGCGAGCGATCGAACAGATAAATCAACATGCTACCGCTGCCGAGCAGGGCGGAGATGACCGGTGCGCCCGATAAGGTCAGTCCGGTCAGCCCCACAGCCGCGCAAATGGCCGGCGCCAGCGTGCGATAAGGCAGGGCGGCGAAAGCAAAAAAGGTCAGGCTGGTGAAGCAGAGTTGCGCCAATGCCGGCGTGGTCTCGTGTGACAGCTGAGCCAGACCCAGGCAGGCGATGAAAGCGAGCAAGCTGCCATCGGCCATGGCGCGCGCATAGTCGGGCGGCAGCGCCTCTCCGCCAAAGGCAAAGGCCACCGGTTGTGCCTGCGGATTGCGCGCCAGATAGTAGCTGGCGTACCAGGTCGCAACCAAGGTCAGAGTCAATAGCAACACGAAGGGGATGCGGGCCGCAAAGTCACTCGCCATCCAGACCGGTGCCCACTGTATCGCCCAGGCTCCCAGCCAATAGGGCAGCAGCGCATCCGCTTCGGGGCTCAGGCCCATCATTTGCGGTGACAGCCAGTCTGATCCGGCGCGCGCCAACTCCGCCATATAGCCATAGGCCGCCATGTCCGCACTTTTCCAGGGCTCGCGTCCGACAAAACCAGGCAGCACGTAGGCGATGCATAACAGCAGAAGTGCCAGGCGCGGCAAGCGACGCACGGCGCCTTGAGCAACGATGGCAGGGGTGGGTTGATTCACGCTCGGATGTCAGACAACTATAAAAAAAAGACAGCGCGGTAACCCGGGCTGCCTTTCAGGGAGCAAGCGCTTGCCAGTTTACTTCGCTGTGGTTTTGCCAAAACGGTTGCGGAAGCGCTCGACGCGGCCACCCATGTTGTCGACCGATTTCTGGGTGCCGGTATAGAAGGGGTGCGACTCGCTGGAGGTGTCGAGCTTGTACATAGGCAGTTCGCGGCCGTCTTCCATCTTGATCTTTTCTTTTGCCGCAGCACAGGAGCGCGTTACGAATTTGAAGCCATTGGACGAATCCAGGAAACAAACTTCGCGGTAATTGGGGTGAATGCCTTCTTTCATATCTTCTCCATCAGTTGCGCCAGCCGCGTCCAACCCTTGTGCAAACCGTTGCGCAATTCAAAGCCAGTCGTACTTGTCGCGTAAAACCGCAAATTATAGCCTAGCCGCCGCGCCGGGCCGCCCCAAGCAAGGCAGCCCCCTCGGGGGGCAGCGCAGCACACGAAGTGGCAAGCGTGGGGGCAATATCCTCAGCCCCCACGGCGCATCATGTCGAAGAACTCGCTGTTGTTCTTGGTGGCTTTCATTTGCTTGAGTACCATTTCCATGGCCTCGATTTCATCCATGTTGTACAGAAACTGGCGCAGGATGCGGGTCTTTTGCAGGATTTCCGGAGCCAGCAGCAGTTCTTCGCGCCGGGTCCCGCTGCGGTTGAGCTGGATCGACGGGAACACGCGCTTCTCGTAGAGGCGACGGTCGAGGTGAATTTCAGAGTTGCCAGTGCCCTTGAATTCCTCAAAAATGACTTCGTCCATGCGGCTCCCGGTGTCCACCAGGGCCGTGGCGATGATGGTCAAGGAACCCCCTTCTTCGACATTGCGGGCAGCACCGAGAAAGCGCTTCGGGCGTTGCAGTGCATTGGAATCGACGCCGCCAGTCAACACTTTGCCGCTGGACGGCACGACGTTGTTGTAGGCGCGCGCCAGGCGGGTGATCGAGTCGAGCAGAATCACCACGTCTTTTTTCAATTCGACCAGCCGCTTGGCGCGTTCGATCACCATCTCGGCGACGTGGACGTGACGCGCTGCCGGCTCGTCAAAGGTCGAGGCAATGACTTCGCCCTTGACGGTGCGCTGCATTTCGGTCACTTCCTCGGGGCGCTCATCGACCAGCAGCACCATCATGTGGCTGGCCGGATAGTTGGCCGAAATCGCGTGGGCCATGTGCTGCATCATTACCGTTTTGCCGCTCTTGGGCGGGGCCACCAGCAGCGCGCGTTGCCCCTTGCCGATGGGAGCGATGATGTCGATGATGCGGCCGGTGATGTTTTCGTCGGTCTTGATGTCCTGTTCCAGCCGCATCTGCACTTTGGGGAATAGCGGCGTCAGGTTTTCGAACATCACCTTGTGCTTGTTGTCCTCCGGACCGCCACCGTTGACCCGGTCCAGCTTGTTCAGGGCAAAGTAGCGTTCGCCATCCTTCGGGGTGCGCACTTCACCTTCGATCATGTCGCCAGTATGCAGGTTGAATCTGCGTACCTGGCTCGGGCTGATGTAGATGTCGTCGGTGCTGGCGGTGTAGCTGGTGTCGGGGCTGCGCAGGAAACCAAAACCGTCGGGCAGGATTTCCAGAACGCCATCGGCAATGATCTGCTCGCCGGTGCGGGCGCGCTTTTTGATGATGGCGAACATCAGCTCCTGCTTGCGCATGCGGCCTGTGTTTTCAATCTCAAGCTCTTCGGCTTGCTTGAGGACTTCCGACACGTGGAGTGCCTTGAGTTCGTTTAAGTGCATGGAATGGCTAACTAGGGAGTTGAACGAAATACGGGGGAGGTTCATAGGAGGCAGACGGGTATCGTCTACCTCAGGCTACTCAACGGGGATCTCGAACCGGCCCGGGGCCGGGCACGGTGAACTGAGCGGATTATGACAGGAAAAAACGCAGTCTTGAAGCGGTGTCAAGACGGCGCTGACTTTCAGCCCAGTTGCTGATCGATGAACGCGGCCAATTGGGCCTTGCTCATGGCGCCGACCTTGGTGGCTGCCAACTGGCCACCCTTGAACAGCATCAGTGTCGGAATGCCGCGAATGCCGAACTTGGCCGGGATGTCGCGGTTCTCATCCACGTTCATCTTGGCAATCTGCAGTTTGCCTTCATACGTCGTTGAAAGCTCGTCCAGAATAGGGGCAATCATCTTGCACGGGCCGCACCACTCGGCCCAGTAGTCCACCAGCACCGGCTGCGAAGATTGAATGACATCGGCCTCAAAAGATGCGTCTGACACATGTTTGATAAGTTCGCTGGACATGATATTTCCTAAGGGGGTAGTGGACATACAGTTAAAGTGGGGAAATTGTGACAGAAACCAAGTCCCACTTCGCGGCTCCAGGCGCCTATGACTGAGATAGTAAAAATACATCATGTTGACGCTGCCTGGGAGCAGGTCATGCGGCAGCTACAGGCCGAAGTTCTACGGCGCCAACTGCACCCGGCGCGCGTCGTGGTACTGCTGCCTTTCGCACAGCTTTTGCCGCAGGCGCGCCGAGCCTGGCTGCGGGCCTGCGACGCTGCGCACTTGCAAGCTCATTTTCTGCCACGCTTTGAGACCAGCATGACCTGGGCGCGCAGTCTGGGCTGTGGCGAGAGCGGCGCTGACGACCTGAGGCTGGACGCGGCCCACGACGTCTTGACCGCCACATCCTTGCTGTTGCGCGCCGGCCTGGCCGCGCAGCAGAACATTTTGGCAGTACGTTTGATGGAGGCTGCCTGGAGTCTGGCCAGGGTTGCCGCTGCGGTACCTGCGCGAGTGCGTGCGCAATGGGGTGCTGATTTGAGTGTCAGGTTGGCTGGGGCACTGGATTCCCCGGTATTGGCGCTGGAGGCCGCCATTGCGCGCATCGCGCTGGCCTGGGCGGCCAACTCGAATTACGCCACTGACACGCTATTCTCAGCGGCCCCTGACCTGCTGGTGGTACTGGAAGGTTTTCAGGCAGAAGCGCTGACAGCGGCGCTAAAACAACAATGGCCGGCAAAGGTCCTGCAGTTGGGGATGGTGCCAGAGCCTGCCGAGGTTGCTGCGCTGGGTCGGCCGGCTGGCAGGCCCGCGCTACACGCGGCGCAGGATGCGGAAGACGAGGCGCAGCGGGCCGCTGCCTGCGTGCTGGCGCATCTGGCAGCCGGGCGCAAGCCGGTGGCACTGGTAGCGCAAGACCGCCTGCTGACGCGTCGCGTGCATGCCCTGCTGGATCAGATGGGGATCGCGGTGAGCGATGAAACCGGCTGGAAGCTTTCGACCACCCGAGCGGCCGCATCCCTGATGAGTCTGCTGCGCGCCATGGCCTGGGACGTTGCCACCGATGCGGTGCTGGACTGGCTGAAGAATGCGAGCGCTTTTGACCCGCAGTCCGTGCTGCAGGCGGAGGATCGCTGGCGCCAATCAGGCTCGCGTGAGTGGCATTCGGTGCCGCTCGATGACGCACTGGTGGCCCAGGTGCAATCTGTGCGCCAGACGCTGCAGTCGGCGCGCTCGCTCCCAAGCTGGTTGACCGATTTGCGAGTCGCCCTTGTCAGCGCCGGGCAATGGTCTGCACTGCTTCACGACTTGGCCGGCCAGGCGGTGCTGGACGCGCTTCGCCTGCGTGACGGGGCTGAAATCGAGTTCAAGGATGTTAGGGCGCGCATGAGTCAGAGCCAATTCATCGCCTGGATCAGTCAGACGCTCGAAGGCACGAACTTCTCGCCAGCGCACATTGAGCCGGCGCAGGTCGTGATACTGCCCCTGAGTCAGTTGCTGGGACGAGCGTTGGCGGCGGTGGTGTTCCCGGCTTGTGATGAACTGAACCTGCCAACCTCAGCCGAGCCGCCAGGCTTGTGGTCGCGAACGCAGCGCGCCCTGCTGGGCTTGCCGTCGCGTGAACAACTGGCGGCGACGACCAGGGCCTGCTGGCACTATGCGCTGGACTTTCCCCAGGTCGACCTGCTGTGGCGTTTGAGTGAAGGCGCAGAGCGTGTCATGGCGAGTGGCCTGGTGCAGGAATTGAGGCTGAATCAGGCATCCGAACTGTCGCCCGACCCTTGTCTGTTGCGAGCGGTCAGCGCGCGGCCCTGCGTGATGCCGGCTCCCCGCGGCGATGCGCTGCCGGTGCGCCGACTCTCCAGCACCGCCTACGAGGACTTGCGGCGTTGCCCTTACCGCTTCTTTGCACTGCGCCAGCTCAAGCTGCAGGACGCGGATGAACTCGACAGCGAATTGGACAAGCGTGATTTCGGAAATTGGCTGCACCATCTGCTGAAGCTTTTTCACGAGGCTTTGAAGAGCGCAGCCACGCTTGATGTGCATGAGCGCGAAGCCATGCTGAATGCGGCGGCTGATCAGGCAACACAGGAGTTGGGATTGTCGGGCAGCGAGTTCCTGCCGTTTGCCGCTTCCTGGCCGCGTGTGCGATCGGGTTATCTGGCCTGGCTGGCCGCGCACGGGGCAAGCGGCGCCATCTTCCTGGAGGCTGAAGCCTGGCGCGAAACGCCGTTGGGCGCGCTGACCCTGGTTGGCAAGATCGACCGCATTGATCGCTCGGCGGACGGCAGCTCGCTGGTGCTGGATTACAAGACCGAAGCGCCGGCCCTGACGGCGCAGCGCATCAAGGCCGCGCTGGAAGACAGCCAGCTTGCTTTTTACGCCGCCTTGCTGAGCGACGACACGCTCGCCGCAGCCTACGTCAACGTTGGTGAAAAGGACGGCAGCAAAAGCTTTTTTCAAGCCGATATTGTGGCCTTGCGCGACCAATTGCTGGAGGGAATTGCCTCCGATCTGGCGCGCATCGCAGCCGGTGCCGCCATGCCGGCGCTGGGCGCAGGAAAGGCGTGCGAGTTTTGTGCCGCGCGCGGGCTGTGTCGAAAAGATTTCTGGGCACTGCCATGAAAGCCGCTTACGAACTCAACGGGCAAGCGGTCAGCGCCGAGCGTTTTTACGCGCTCGCTTGCGACCCGCGGCGCAGCGTTGCGGTGGAGGCTTGCGCCGGGGCCGGCAAGACCTGGATGCTGGTGTCACGCATCGTACGGGCCTTGCTCGATGGTGTCGCAGCGCATGAAATCCTGGCCATCACCTTTACCCGCAGGGCGGCGTCCGAAATGCGCGAGCGGCTGCATCAATGGCTGGCCGCGTTTGCCACTGCCAGCCCGCAGACGCTGGTCGGGGAACTGCGCGCCCGCGGCGTTCGCATGGCCGATGAAGGTGACGCGCTGATTCTGGCTGCACAGCTGTCGGATCTGTACCGGAAAACGCTGGCCAGCGCTCGACAGGTGCAGGTCCGCACTTTTCACAGCTGGTTTGCCGCCTTGCTGCGCAGCGCGCCCTTGAGCCTGTTGCAGCAACTGGAGCTGCCGGTCAGCTACGAATTGCTGGAAGACGACGCGCTGCCCAAAGCCCTGGTATGGCGCCGTTTCTATGCCACGCTGGCGCTCGACGCACAGGGCAAGGCTGATTTTGAGTTCGTGGTCCTTGAATATGGGCGCGCCCAGGCCGAAAAGGCCTTGCAAGCCGCGCTGGACAAGCGAACCGAGTTTGCGCTGGCCGATGCCCAGGGCGTGGTCGCGGAGTCGGTACAGCACTTCTGTAAGCAGTACCCCGAGTTTGCCGGTCTGGCAACACCGGAGGATTTTCTGCGACCATCATCGGCGCGCTGGCAAGTATTGCTGGACGCCGCCCAAGCGCTCGGCCAGGCCGGCGCTCCCACTTTCTCAGCCAAAGGTCGTGAGCTTGAATGGGCCTTGACGCAGGGCGACTTGTTGGCAGCGTTTGAGGCCCTGCTGACCGACAAGGGGACGCCGCGCAAGTTCAGCGAAAAAATAGCCGGCATCGAGCGTGTGCGGCTGGCCCAGGATCTGGCGCTGCAGGTTTCGGCGGCACGTCGGCAACACCAGGCCTGGTTGTACCAGCAATGCATGCTGCGGCTGTCGCGCCTGCTGCTGCGGGACTACGCGCAACTCAAGCGTGAGCGCGGCTGGGTCGACATGAACGACGTCGAGCGCGCCGCCTCGGTGCTGCTGGGCGATCCGGTGCTCTCGGGCTGGGTGCAGGAGCGGCTCGACGCCCGCACCAGGCAGTTGCTGATTGACGAATTTCAGGACACCAATCCGCTGCAGTGGCAAGCGCTGCGCTCCTGGCTCAGCGGCTATGCGGGTGCCGGTAGCGCCGCTCCCAGCGTCTTCATCGTGGGCGACCCGAAGCAAAGCATTTATCGCTTTCGGCGCGCCGAGCCGCAGGTGTTCAAGGCGGCGCAGGACTTTGTGCGCGAAGGCTTGCAAGGCGATCTGCTGAGTTGCGATCACACCCGGCGCAATGCGCCTGAAGTGATCGCGGCGGTCAACGCCGTGATGCTGCAGGCGGCGCAAGCCGACGCCTATGCGGCTTATCGGCGGCACACCAGCAGTTCGGAGTTGACCGGCCGCGTCGGCAGCTTGCCGGTGGTGTTGCGAGCCGCACCGACGCCAGACGCAGAGCAGGTTGCGCTTGACAACGGCGATGGATTGGCGGGTCTGGCATGGCGCGACAGCCTGTGCACGCCGCGCGAGGAAGACGAGGAGACCCTGCGCACACTGGAGGCACGGCAAGCGGCCATCTGGATTGCAGGGCACCTGCAACAGACCGGTCTGCCGGCCTCTGATGTCATGGTGCTGGCGCGCCGGCGTGCTGCCCTGCTGCCCTTGCAGGACGAACTGCGACGCCTGGACATTGCGGCCCAGATTGGCGACAAGACCGACCTGATCGAATGCTGCGAAGTGCAGGACGTCGTGGCCCTGCTTGATGTACTGGTGTCGCCGCAGCATGACCTGTCTCTGGCGCGGGTTCTCAAGTCACCTTTTTTTGGCGTCGGCGATGAGGCCCTGGTGCAGTTGCGCCTGGCACAGATTGACTCCGGCCAGAGCTGGTTCGATTTGCTGCAGTCCTCGGGTCTGCTTGCCGACGATGGCAGGCCGCTGGCAGCTCAATTGCTGCGCTGGAAGGGCTGGCTTGACAGCTTGCCGCCGCACGATGCGCTGCAGGCGATCTACAGCGACGGCGATGTGTTCGCACGCTTTGCCGCGCTGGCGCCACAGCACCAACGTGATGCGGTGCTGGCCAACCTGCGTGCGCTGCTGAGCGTGTCCTTGCAGATCGGCGGTGGACGCTATGCCACCCCTTACGCCTTTGTGCGCGCGCTCAAGGCCGGGGGCGTGCTGGCGCCGGCAGCCGTCAATCCGCAGGCCTTGCGTCTGCTCACCATCCACGCTGCCAAGGGTCTGGAGGCGGATACCGTGCTGCTGCTCGATACCGATGCGCCCGAGCACAAAGCCGAGACCATGAGCGTGCTGGTCGACTGGCCCGGCGAAGCGGCGTGGCCGAAGAAATTCGTGTTTCTGGCGAGCGAAAAGAATCCCCCAGCCTGTGCTGTTTCTGCGCTTGACGCGGAACGCCTGGAGCGCCAGCGCGAGGAATTGAACGCGCTGTATGTGGCACTGACGCGGGCCCGGCAGACACTGGTTGTCTCCAGTATTGAGCCCTACCGGGCAAGCGGGCGCAGTTGGTGGCAGCGCCTGGTCGAGATCGGCTTGCTGGAAACTCTCTCGCCCGACAGCACCTTTATTTCAGCGCCCTCTGATCCCGCTGCAGCAGTTGGCGCGGCCACGATCTTTCACATCAAAACCTTGCCGGCACCACCACTTGAACCACAAGTGGTTGGCGCAAGCGTCGAGGCCGATTCGGTCTCCGCCCGAATCGGCAAGGCGATGCACCGGCTGCTTGAATGGGGTGCGTCCGCAGAGCATCAGACACTGGCCGCGGCGCTTGAGTTTGAGCTGACGCCCGAGCAGGGCGCCATGGCTGCCAGTATGGCGCTGTGTGTTCTGCAGGGCGACGCTGCCTGGGCCTGGGACCCCTTGCTGCTGGAGTGGGCCGGCAACGAGGTCGGTCTGCATTACCGCGGTGAATTCAGGCAGATCGACCGCCTGGTGCAACGCCGGGACGGCGCGCATGCCGGCGAGTGGTGGGTGCTGGATTACAAATCAGCGTCTTCACCGCAACGCCAGCCTGAGCTGGTGGCGCAGCTGCAGGCTTACCGCTCGGCAGTGCGCGCCATTTACCCGGATGCCGTGGTCCGCGCAGCGTTCCTAACGGCGCAAGGCGGCTTGATTGAACTGGAGGAGGGCGCATGAAAACAGTGCTGCTGGTGGGCGCGGGTCCGGCCGGCCTGATGGCAGCCGAGGTCTTGTCGGCGGCCGGACTGGCAGTGCAGGTGTATGACGCCATGCCATCGGCCGGGCGCAAGTTTTTGTTGGCGGGCAAAGGCGGGCTGAACCTCACCCATGCCGAGCCGGCCGATATTTTTGTCTCGCGCTATGGCGAGCGGCAACAGCAGATTGGCGCGCTGCTGGCAGGTCTTGACGGCAATGCAGTGCGCGCCTGGGCCAAGGCTCTGGGAGTGGAGACTTTTGTCGGCACCTCAGGGCGCGTCTTTCCGGTAGACATGAAGGCCGCCCCTTTGCTGCGCGCCTGGTTGCACCGTCTGCGACACCCCAGCGTGGGCCTGCCGGTGCAGTTTCACATGCGACATCGCTGGACCGGTGTTGCTGCGCTCTGCACTGCCGAAGCGCCGATTGTGGGCCTCAGCTTTGCCAGCCCGCAGGGCGAGGTGCGGGCGCAAGGCGACGCCGTGCTGTTGGCGCTAGGCGGCGCCAGCTGGGCACGACTGGGGTCCGATGGCGCCTGGGTACCCTGGCTGCAGGCGCGTGGTGTGGCGGTCGCGCCGCTGCTGCCCGCCAATTGCGGCTTTGACGTGCAAAACGGCTGGAGCGACTATTTCGCCAGCCGTTTTGCCGGTCAGCCGTTCAAGTCGGTGGCGATTGCACTGCGGACCGCGCAGGGGCAGCGCTTTGCACGCAAAGGCGAGTTTGTCGCCACCGCCAGCGGTGTCGAGGGCAGCCTGATCTACGCCGCTTCCAGCCTGCTGCGCGACGAAATCATGGCCCGTGGCACGGCGACTCTGGAGCTCGATCTGCTGCCCGATCTGGACCCGGCGCGCGTGCTGGCCGAGGTCGCCCATCCGCGTGGCTCGCGCTCCTTGTCGAGTCATCTGAAAAGTCGTCTTGGTATCGACGGCATCAAGGCGGCGTTATTGCATGAGTTGCTGACCAGGGAACAGCTCCATGATCCGCTGCAACTCGCCGTTGCCATCAAGGCTTTGCCCGTGGTGCTGGCGGCTGCGCGACCGATCGATGAAGCCATCAGCAGCGCCGGCGGTGTGCGCTTCGAGGCACTCGATCAGAACCTGATGCTGATGCAATGGCCGGGCGTGTTTTGCGCCGGCGAAATGCTCGATTGGGAGGCGCCCACCGGAGGCTATCTGTTGAGCGCCTGCCTGGCCAGCGGCAAAGCTGCAGGCCGGGGAATACTGGCCTATCTCGGAGTGAAATAAGTCGCGGTCGGCAGTCGGCTATTTTTGGACTTCTTTTCCCTTTTCCGCACCCATGCCTTGCAGTCGCTTGGCCATCTCCTCCATGTTTTTCAGGTCGATCTTGACTTCACCGTCGGCGGTCTTGATGGTCATCGATGCGTCGCCCGCACTGCCTGTCGGCGAAGGGGTTGCGGAAATCTGAACGTCGCCCTTTGGCGTGCTGATCTTGAGGTCCCCGTTTCCGCTCATGCCTGACATGCGCGACATCGATGAAGGCATCAACATGGAGCTGACCAGGCCGACCAGCACGCTGCAGACAATCCCGACCAGAGCCGCAACTGCCATATAGGGAATTGTCTTCTCCTGCGGATTTTTCATCAGGATCGGCAGGCCAAGGTAGACCAGGTACAGCGAGTACAAGGCGCCCAGAATCGCCAGCGCGGACAGACTCGGAATGGCCTGGAATATTCCTGCCAGCATGGCAGGTGTGCTGGCAAAGACCGTCAGCTTGACGGCATTGCCAAGATTAGGTTGCCCCCCAAAAGTGGCCGCCAGCATGCTGATGAGCCAGCCCCAGACAAAAACCATCACCAGAGTCATCACGTACTGGCTCACCATTAGGCCCAGCCCGGTGATCACCGGCACGCGCATCGACAGACCAAAACCTCCAATGCCAAAAATGCTCATGCCAATGAAACCGGCAACCGCCGGAATGAGCGCCAGCACGACCATGTAAGGCACGTACAGCTTTTGCAAATCGTAAGGCTCCTGTTCGATCGAAATCCAGCTATCGGCCGGTTTGAGGACGATGCCTTTGGCGCGGTCAACCAGATTCATGAGTTACTCCTGAAGGTGATAGATAAAGTCTTTACGACAACTTGCTGATCATTTCATGTAGTCGGAAACCACTTTCCATTTGCCTTCGACAATCTGGGATAGTCGCGAGGCGTCGCTGCCCATGTGTTTGGTCGGCGAGAAAGTGGTCGGTGCGCTGCCAAAAATGTCGGGTGGCGTGCTCATCGTGTCCATCGCCTTGATGAAGCTCTCGGTACTCAGATTCGGGCCGGCCTTTTGTGCGGCCTTGGCAAAGGTGTCAACGATCAGGTAGCCATAGGCAGAAAAGACATTCGGATCCTCGTTGAATTTGGTCTTGTATTTGTTGGCCCAGAAACGGATCGGCTGCGAGGCTTCGTCAAGGTAGGGGTTTTGTGCGGTCATGGTGGCGTACAAGCCCTCCACGGCCTTGCCGCCGAGTTTGTGGATGGCGTCGAGGTAGGCCGCATTGGAAGCCAGAAAGACCGGGTTGAAGCCGGTTTTGCGGGATTCGCCCATGCTGCCGATGGTTTCACGCGCAATGGTACCCAGCACCACCATTTCGCAGCCGGCCGCTTTCATCTTGGCGACCTGGGACGAAAAATCGGTGGCGCCACGTTTGTACGAGGTCTTTTCAGTAAAGTCCAGGTTGAGGGTCTTGAGACCGGCTTCGCCACCGCGCATGACTTCGAGCCCGAACTCGTCGTCCTGGTACAGGGTGCAGACCTTCTTGACGTTCTTTTCCTTCACCAGCTTCGGTGCCGCCTGGCGCATCTGGTCATAGTAGGACACCGAGAATGCATACTTGAGTTTGTGCAGCGGATCGTGCATTTCGCGCGCACCAGTCAGCGGGAAGAAATTGATGACGTTCTTCTCGAGCTGCACCGGCATCGCGGCCAGGTTTTGAGCCGTTCCGATGTGACCCACCATCATGAATATCTTGTCCTGGTTGACCAGTTTCTGCGCCGCCAGAAAAGCTTTTTTCGGGTCGTAGCCCGAATCCTCAATGATGATTTTCAGCTTGCGACCGTTGATGCCGCCCTGTTCGTTGATCTCGTCAACCCGCAGCAGCATGCCCAGGCGAGCCGGCTTGCTCAGGCTCGCGGCGGGTCCGGACAAGTCCAGAATGGAGCCGATGGTGATGTCGGTTTTGCTGACGCCTTGCTGGGCGACGGAATAGCTGGCGCCGAGCGCCAAGGCGGTCAGTGCTGCGGCAGATTTGAATTTCATGGAGGTTTCCTTTGGTGAGCTATTGTGAGCGGGGTATAGTGCATTTTTCGGAAACCAGCGCTACAAAGTCAAGCTGGTAACTACCTAGGTAACTACCCAGACGGGGAAAAGGCGGACCATGACAGACACAGGAAAAACAGACGCGGTTCTCTCAGACATCCAGATCGCCCAGGCCGCAACGCCGAAACCGATCATGCAACTGGCGCAGGAACGCCTGGGCATTCCGCCCGAGGCACTGGAACCTTATGGCCACTACAAAGCCAAGATCGACCTGAACTGGTTGAACGCTCTGACCGGTCCCAATGGCAAGCTGGTGCTGGTGACGGCCATCAGCCCGACGCCAGCCGGCGAGGGCAAGACCACCACCGTGGTGGGTCTGGGTGACGCGCTGAACCGGATCGGCAAGCGCGCCGTGATTGCGCTGCGCGAACCGTCACTCGGTCCGGTGTTCGGCATGAAGGGCGGCGCGGCCGGCGGCGGCTATGCCCAGGTGGTGCCGATGGAAGACATCAACCTGCATTTCACGGGCGACTTCAACGCCATTGCGCTGGCGCACAACCTGCTGGCGGCGCTGATCGACAACCACATTCACCACGGCAATTCACTGCGCTTCGATTTTCGCCGTATCGTCTGGCGTCGGGTCATGGACATGAATGACCGGGCCCTGCGTTCAACCGTGATTTCATTGGGCGGTTCGGGCAATGGTTTTCCGCGCGAAGACGGTTTTGACATCGTCGTGGCCTCTGAAGTGATGGCCATTTTTTGCCTAGCCACATCGCGCAGCGATCTGAAGACTCGCCTGGGCAAAATCATTGTCGGTTACACGCGCGACCTGACGCCGATTCACGCCAGCGACCTGTAGGCACAAGGCGCCATGGCGGCCCTGCTGAAAGACGCCATCAAGCCCAATCTGGTGCAAACGCTGGAGAACAACCCAGCCATCATCCACGGCGGCCCGTTTGCCAATATCGCGCACGGCTGCAACTCTGTCACCGCGACCAAGGCGGCGCTGAAACTGGGCGACTATGTGGTGACCGAAGCTGGTTTTGGCGCCGATCTGGGAGCCGAAAAATTCATTGACATCAAATGCCGCAAGTCGGGCCTCAGGCCTGACGTGGCAGTCATCGTCGCGACTCTGCGGGCGCTCAAATTCCACGGTGGCGTAGAGGCCGCAGACCTCACAAAGCCGAATCCGGTCGCCGTGGAAAAAGGCTTGCCGAATCTGGAGCGGCACGTTGAGAATATTCGCCATCGCTATGGTTTGCCCTGCGTCGTGGCGCTGAATCATTTCACTGCCGACACCGAGCCCGAACTGGCTGTGCTGCGCCGTCATATGCAGCGCCAGGGGGTTCCCGTGGTGCTGGCACGCCATTGGGCCGAGGGCTCGGCCGGCGCCGAGGAACTGGCGCACGCTGTGGTCAAACTGGCCGAGGCCGGCACGGCCCATATGCGCTATGTCTACGAGGACCAGGACACGCTGTGGAGCAAGATGAAATCGATAGCCACCAAGATTTACGGCGCCAGCGACATTTCAGCCGATTCGGCGGTGCGCGCCAAAATTGCCAAACTGCAGCAGGACGGTTATGGCCACTACCCGGTGTGCGTGGCCAAAACGCAGTACTCGTTTTCGACCGACCCCAAATTGCGTGGCGCACCGTCAGACCACATGGTCAATATTCGCGAAGTTCGTCTGGCCGCCGGGGCCGAGTTTGTGGTGATGATTTGCGGCGACATCATGACCATGCCGGGCCTGCCCAAGGTACCCGCCTCGGCGCGCATTGACATTGATGACGACGGCAAAATTTCGGGGCTTTTTTAGCTCCGATAGCCCAGCAATCTCGCCGGCAGGAAGAGCAGGGTCTTGATCAGGGCGAACAGCGCATCGACGCCGATGCCAAGCAGCCTCAGCGGGATTGAAATCAGCCAGACCAAAGGCCATAGCATCAGTGCCAGCAGGGCCAGCGGCCAGCACAGCGCGAACAGGATGAACCAGCCCAGTAGCGTTAAAAGCAGCTTCATGGTTTCTCGCCAAAAAAAAATCAGGAATGCGGTGCCGCGATGCTAACCTGACGCGAGCTTGCCACGCTGGAATTTTGAGTTGCCGCTGCGGCCAAAGTGGCTTCTTGCGCGACGGCGTCGAACTTCCAGAGCATGGCGCCCTGCAGGGCTGCCGTGATCACAATGGCGAGCACGAGTCCGGTGAGGCGGGTTGTGCGATTGGTGTTCATGTGTTCTCTCCAGTTTGAGGCCAGCGCGGCCTGTTGGAGAGAATGTAAGAGTGCGCTGTCCCTGGTTCAAGTTCAATGCGACAGACTGCTGCGGCGTGCGAAGAACTGGAAAATTCGGCGACAGGCCGATAAATAGAGTGTTGTGAAAATGCAAATATTCAGCACTATGTGCGCTACGTCACACAGTGTTGGGGTGCAAATTCTTAGAATTGAGGGTGCCGAAACTAAGAGTCATCATGCAGTTCAAACCGAATCAACCCGAGCCAGTGATAGCGCCGCAAAAGCCGCAGGCGTCGGCTCTGATCGTCTCCTCGCGTTTCGCATTCTGGCAGCCACGCGTGGTTCAGGCCGCCCCGCGCTGGGATGAAGCCGACCAGCGCGATCTCGACCAGCGCGTTCGCGAATCTGGCGAGTGGTGATTCAAGCGGCGCCAACGCCGCGCCTTTAATCCCGGTTTGGGTCAGCGGACTTTTCTGGTCCTGCGACAATGTGCTTATGCAACCCCTGATGCTTCATGCTGTACTGCGGGCCTATCGGCTGGCGAACTATGCATCCGCCAATCTGCTTGATGACGCCGCCATTCTTGCGCAGATGTTCTGTTAGACGCGTTTGACTCAAAGTGCTCTGTCATGGACTTGTTTCCCTGGACTGACGATCTGATCACCGGCAACGAGATGATAGATGCCGACCATCGCCACTGGGTTGATCTGATCAATGTGCTGCTGGATTCAATTGCCAATGGATACGCGGGGGATTACATCAGCGAGGTACTGGAGAACCTGATCGTCTACTCGCGCGAGCACTTTGGGCGAGAGGAAACGGAAATGTGGCGTATCGCTTACGCTGCCACAGGGGCCCATCGCGCTCAGCATGCCGAAATTTTGAAAACAGCCATCGAGTTGAAAGGCAGACTGGATGCGGGTGAGAAGATCAACGCCCCTGGCGTACAGAACTACCTGAGTACCTGGCTGCGCGCTCACATCCTGAATGAAGACCAGAAACTGGCCAAAGCCTTGAAAAAAGTGGATTAAGATCCTCCCCTGGGTGCCTTGCCCTGGCACTTTACAGGTGCTCTTTTGAAAGTTGAATTTCACATGGCCACGAACGATTTGGCTGATGAGCTGACTACCGGAATCAAATTCATGGATTCCGATCATCACGAGTTGATCAGGCTGACTGGCAAATTGATTGTGGCTAGCGACAGCGGTGACGACCAGAACCTCATAAGCTACCGGATAAACAAGTTGATTGTTTTTACCCGAAAGCACTTTGATCGTGAAGAGGAGGCCATGCGTCGCGTGAAATTCCCCGACCGGAAAGCGCATGTGGCGGAACACACGAAGTTGTTGGAGGAGGTTCTTGAGTTGAAGCAGGAACTTGAAGGGGTTGATGAAACTAGCCCCTTCTATGTTCATGTCTTCATGAACAAGTGGTTGCATGACCACATCTTGAACTTTGATGTCAAGCTGGCCAAGGCCCTGAATGACTCGGCGATTACCGAACCCAGGATTTCTTAGCGCGATACATTGCGGACTTGGCAATCTTTAACCCAGCCTCGTACTGGGCTCTTTTTGATTTAGCGCAAAGAAAGTTCCCGCGATCAGAGCATTATTCGTATCAGGCGATTGCCTATCCCGCACCTAGACAGTGCGCCCCCTAGTTGGGGACTAACCCGGCCTTAGTGCCGGGTTTTTGTTTCTTGCGAAGGACCTTTGCCTGGTCGAGCGGCACGGGTGTGAAGAGGTCGGGTGTGGACATGGAACTGTCTGTCAATCGCCAGGTGCGATACTTTGTCCCATGAAGCCAACTTGTTACAACACCCTGTTATCTGGCCTGATTTCAGTCTTGATGGTTGCCTGCGGCGGTGGTGGCGCATCAACCGACGCAACGGCGCCCAGTGCGCCAGTGTCGGAGGCTCGATTGATCGAGATCGAAGACAAGATTGTCAGCACCTTCGAGAACTCCACGACGGATATCCAGTACGCCTTCATCGCCAACATCAACGACGGGCGAGGCTACACGGCGGGTCGTGCCGGATTCACATCCGCAACGGGCGACATGCTGCAAGTTGTATTGGCCTATAGCGTGCTGGTTCCAGGCAATGTGCTGGCCAAATACATCCCCGCGCTGCAAAAGGTGAACGGTACGGCCTCGGTTGTCGGACTCAATGGGATTGTTCTGGCTTGGCAAACTGCTGCCAAGGACCCACAGTTCATAGCTGTACAAGATAGCGTGAACAACAGTTTGTACCGCCAGCCCGCCCGCCAATTGGCAGAATCTCTGAGCGCGACCTTGCCGCTGACCAAACTCGCCTTGTATGAGGCCGGCATTCAACACGGCTATGGCGCATATTACGATTCAGTCAACCAAATCGTCGAGCGTGCAAGCGTTGCGGCAGGTGGTAATCCGGGTAATGGCGTGGATGAAACGAAGTGGCTACAAGCCTTTTTAACCGAACGGCGCAAGGACTTGCTCAATCCTGGGGACAAGACTGCCGCGGCGCTGTTGGCTTTGTCTGTCAGCCGTGCCGACGCCATGCTAAGCATCTACGCCAAAGGCAACTTCAATCTCGACAAGACAATCACCTATACGGTGTATGGGGCTAGTTTCACGATTTAGGGCTGCTTGATCAGCAAGCCTTCATCCAGTAGCTTTTGCACGATGTCTGCCTGACGCAGGTCACGCCTGCGTTTGGCCTGCGCTCGCCGTGGTACTTTTTCGGCCATCCAGCGTTTGAATTCAATGAAAGACTCGGGCGCAATGGTGCGCATCATCGTCATGCGCCCGGTGGCAGAGATCACCATGTGCTCAAAACGTGGCGCGTTGGTAAGTACGGAAGCCCTGACGGCCTGCACCGGCCACAGGTCGCCCTCGTCGTCCGAAAAGCGAAACGGATGCGGGTCGTCGCCTTCAGGCTGGCGGCGCAAAAAGTCCACCTCAAACCCTTTGGCGTTGATGGCAGTTTCGTTCTGACCTTCTTTGCGCACAAAGGTGGCATCGGCGCGCTGGAGCACGCTCAGCAGGGAGGTGTCCAGTTTGTCCATATCGGTGAGAAAGCGCACGCGCATTCGCGCGTCCCACAGCAAGTCCACGTCCTGAGTGGCGAGCGCACCTTGCACGATGCGCACGCCTGCAGCCGTCTCGTAGGCATACAGCGCGTGGGTGCCGACTACTGTGAAATGCTGACCCAAACCGACATCTTCCAGTGTTTGTAGCAAGGCCACGACGATGGTCGGTACGCGACCCGCTTTCAAGGCTTTGTTCAGGCGTTCGGCATCGGTAAGAGCGCTGCGCAGTGATTTGAGCCGCGCCTCCAGCTCGCGCTTGCGGCTGGTGAATTCCTCGAAAACTTTATCGGTTTCTGGTGAACGCGGTCCGACCCGGGTCTGACGGTTGTCAGGCTGTGTTTTGACCAAGTACTCGTAATCACCCTGACGCTTCCAGTAAATTCCCCCGGCGTATTGGCGCGCCTGCTTTTGTACCCGGACGAACTCGTCAAAGAGGGTCGTCGAGTCAATCACTTGTCGCGTGGCGTTATCAGAGAGTGGGATGAAATCCATTGGCCGTATATTATTGCATTTGTGATTTTATACGGCCAAACGCAATTCCCAAAGGGCGGTGCAGTCGCCCAAACAGATCAGAACTCTTTGGCGCAAATCATTGATCGAATGAGGTTGACGAGCCTTACCCCGGCACTGGCTCCACAGTTAGGGCTGCTTGGTTCCCCACCTGACCCGGTTGGCCGCTTCACCATGCGGGGAGGCCCGTCAGGCTCCATTGTAGGTGAGCCGGAACGGCAAGCCCCCGGTGGGGTCAACTTAGAATCGCCCGATGTCCTACCTCGTGCTCGCGCGCAAATACCGGCCCAAGAACTTCCTGGAGATGGTCGGGCAGGAGCATGTGGTGCGTGCCCTCACCAACGCGCTGACCCGGCAGCGCCTGCATCACGCCTATCTTTTCACCGGCACGCGCGGCGTCGGCAAGACCACGGTGTCGCGCATCCTGGCCAAGTCGCTCAACTGCCAGGGCGCGGACGGGCAGGGCGGCATCACCGCCACGCCGTGCGGCGTCTGCCAGGCCTGCGCCGACATCGACAGCGGCCGCTTCGTGGATTACACCGAGCTCGACGCCGCCTCCAACCGGG